>JAGQTE010000532.1 GCA_020439175.1 Acidimicrobiales bacterium
GCGTCGAGCGACGAGGCGGTCGTGGTGCAGAGCTGCTCCAAGTACTTCTCGATGACCGGTTGGCGCGTCGGTTGGCTGGTGCTGCCCGACGACCTGGTGGCACCGGTCGAGCGCCTGGCGCAGAACCTGACGGTGGCGCCGCCGACGTTGCCGCAGCTGGCGGCCTGCGCCGCGTTCTCGCCCGATGCCGTGGCCGAGCTCGACGGCCACGTCGCCCGCTACGCCGCCAACCGTGCGGTGCTGCTCGACGGGCTGGCGTCGCTGGGGTTCTCGAAGGTGGCCCCGGCAGACGGGGCGTTCTACATGTGGGTCGACGTCGCCGACCACCTGGCCGAGCGGGGTCTGCCCGACGCCGAGGCGCTCTGCGCCGACTGGCTCGACCGCCTGGGCGTGGCGGTCACGCCGGGCATCGACTTCGACCCCGTCGACGGCCATCGGTCCGTGCGGTTCTCGATCGCCGGCACGACCGCCACCGTCGAGGCCGCGCTCGACCGCCTCGCCACACTCGTCTGACTGCTCGACACCCGGTGGACGGGCGCTTCGCAACCGTCGACTGCGCGGCGCGGCACCGTCGTGGTGCCTCAACGCGCACTCGACGTCGACGGGCAACCCCGCCGACTCGGGCCACCCCGCCGACAGCGGCAACCCCGCCGACAGGGGCAACCCCGCCGGGGGTCAGCTGGTGATGAGGGTGCCGGCGCCGACGGGGGCCGACGGGGTGAAGGTCACCGGCAGGGACTCGGGGCCGACGACGAAGTTGGCGGGGCGGAACTCGACGTCGGCACCGGCGTCGGCGAGCGCCAGGTCGGGGAGCCGTTCCAGCAGCGTCTCGACCATGACCCGCGCCTCGAGCCGGGCCAGCGAGTTGCCGAGGCAGAAGTGGGCGCCGAAGCCGAACGCCACGTGCTCGTTGGGGTCCCGGGTCACGTCGAAGCGCTCGGGCTCGTCGAAGACCGACTCGTCGCGGTTGGCCGAGGCGTAGAGCAGCAGGAGCTGCTCACCTTCGAGGATCTCCTGCCCGCCGAACGTGACGTCGCGCGTCGCCGTGCGGGCCATGTTCTTGATCGGTGTCACCCAGCGCAGCATCTCCTCGACGGCCATCGGCACGCGGCTGCGGTCCTCGGCGAGGTACGCCCACTGGTCGGGGTGCAGCAGCAGTTGGTACACGCCCTCGCTGATGACGTGGCGGGTCGTCTCGTCGCCGCCGATCAGGATGAGCAGCGACTCGTAGATCAGTGCGTCGTCGCTCAGGCGGTCGCCGTCGACCTCGGCGTGCACGAGGATGCTCATCAGGTCGTCGCGGGGGTTGTCCCGCCGGTCGGCGATGACGCCGTGGGCGTACGCCGAGTAGGCGCCGAAGACCTCGGCGGCCTTGAGCAGCAGCTCCTCCGACGCCGTGCCCGACTGGGACTTCAACAGGTCGTCGGACCACTCGAGCAGCATGCCCCGGTCCTCGGGCGCCACGCCGAGGGCGTCGCCGATCATGACCATGGGCAGCCACGCCGCGATGTCGGCCACCAGGTCGCACGAGCCGCGCTCGCACACGGCGTCGATGATCTGGTTGCAGGCGCGGCGGACGTCGTCCTCCTGCTCACGCACCCGCTTGGGGGTGAAGCCCCGGTTGACCAGCTTGCGCCGAGCCCAGTGCTCGGGGTCGTCCATGTCGATCATCATCGGCATGGCGCCGGTGGCCGGGCGGATGCCGCCGCCGTTGCAGAACGTCTGCGGGTCCTTGGCGATGGCCTTGAGGTCGTCGTACCGGCTGATGCCCCACACCTGCCCCGTCTCGTCCCAGTAGACGGGGGCGTTCGCCCGCAGCCAGGCGTAGTGGGGCTCGGGACCATCGGCGTAGAAGCGTCCGTCCGTGAGGCGGACGGCGGCGTTGGTCGGATGCGTGATCTTGCCGGGCATGACCTCAGATTGAAACGCGTTCTCGCGCCCGACGCACGTCCACCCACTGGATCTGGGGGTGGAGGCGCAAGTGCGACAAGATGGCCGGGCGCGCCGGCAGCGGGGCCTGCGCTCGAGCACACCTTGGGGGAGCCTCCGTGGCCGACGACGCCGAGCACACGACGACCCTGGCCGACCGCGCCGCCGCTTCGGCGTGGGTCGCCGCCGAGCCGGGCCTGGCCGAGGCGGTCGACGACCTGGAGTCGCCGTTCGGGCGGACCCGGTTCACCCTGGCGGACGAGGCGGTCGCCGCCGCCACACCCGGCGTCGTCGCGCCGGACCGGCTGGTGCGCCACGCCGCCGCCGCCGGGACGTCGCGGGTGCTGCGCACCTTCACCCGGCTCGGCGACCTCGCCAACCTGACCCCGCTGCGCGACCCGCAGGGGTGGGCGATGGAGGCGGCGATCGAGGCGTTCGCCGACCAGCTGGCGCTGAGCGGCCCGGCGTCGGCAGAGGTCGCCCGCGTGATCGAGGGCTCGGGGTCGCTGTTCCCACGGGTGCTCGTCGACGAGCTGCGGAGCCGCCACATCCGCCCGCTGCCCGTCGATGCCGACACGGTCGAGTGGGTGGCGGCCCGGTCGATCGGCGAGGTCCGCTTGGCCGACACCGGCCCGCTGCTGGCGACGCCGACGAGCCAGCTGCACGCCGTCGACCTGGCCGACGGCCGCCCCGCCAACCTGCGGGTGCGCCGTCCGGGCATCGCCCGTCAGCTACGGGCCGACGCCCGGTTCTCGGCGTCGCTCGCCACGGCGCTCGGCCGCATCCTGCCCGACAGCGCCGGGCTGGGCATGGGGCCGATCGGCTTCGTGGAGCTGATCACCCGCTGCGGACTGGAGGCGACCGACCTGCGCTTCGAGTTCTTGAACCTGGTCGAGCTGGCGCTCGTCCTCGAGGAGGGCGGCCACGAGGCGATCACCGTGCCGCACCCGACCCCGGCGCACCTGTCGGAACGGGCGCTCGTCACCGAGCGGGTGCTCGGGGTGCCGCTGGCGCAGTTCGGCGGCGACCTCGCCGACCCGGCCGCCACCGTGGCGGCGCTGAGCGCCATCACGTTGGAGTCGGCGCTGGTGCACGGCGTGTTCTGGGCCGACCCGTCGCCCGACCACCTGCTGGTGGCGCCGGGTGGCCGGCTCGTCCTCGCCGGCGTCGGGGCGTGTGGGCACTTCACGCACAACATGCGCCGCGCCGGCATCGTGTTCCTGCGGTCGGTGCTCGGCGGCGACCCCGCCGGCCAGGTCGAGGCCATGCAGATCGCCGGCGCCGCACCGGCCGAGCTCGACGTCGACGCGCTGATCGCCGAGCTCACGGCGTCGGAGGCGCTCGACGTCAGCCGCATCATGTTCGGCGGCGAGGACGGCCTGCTCGGCGCCCTCGGCGAGACGGTGCGGATCATGTTGACCTACGACATCAAGCCGCCGGTCGAGGTCGCCCTGCTGCTGCGCACCGTGTTCGCCCTCGGCGCCCTGGTCGAGCAGGTGCACCCCGACGGCGGCGGTCTGATGGCGGCGCTGATGGGCCTGCTGCCCCGCCTGCCCGACCTGCTGGCCGACGCCACCCAGGCCGAAGCCGACGAAGCCTGACTCGCCGGGCACGCAGGGTGGAGCCGCATCTCCTTCTGGTGGTGAACTCGCGTCGTGGGCGACGCGAGTTCAGCACCAGAACGGTGGTGCTCAGGTCCGGGAGACCGATCTGATCAGGCGACGCGGTGATCGGGATCAGGCGAAGCCGTGACCGACGCAGGTCGGTGCGCCCGCCGGGGCGATCACCGTGTCGGGGCACGTCGTGTTGCTGTACGTCGCCGTGGCGCCGCCGCTGAACGTGCCGGTGGCTCCGGTGAACGTGGCGTCGGTCAGGTTGGCGCCTGACACCGACAGGCTGGTGAAGGCGGCGCCCGTGAGGTCGGCGTTCGTGAAGTTGGCGCCGCTCGCCGTCACGGTCCCGAACACACCGCCGGCGAAGGTGGTGTTCGACAGGTTCGAGTTCTGGAACGACGTGCTGCTGCCCAGGGCGTACGAGCCGGCGACGAAGTCGATGCCCGACAGGTCGCCGTTGATGATCCGGGTGCCGAGCCAGTTGTGGTTCGTGGCGTCGAGTTGGGCGCCGGTCGTGCCCACGGGCGACGAGAACGTGGCGAAGTCGATGTCGGCGTCGGTCATGGTGGCGCCGGTCAGGTTGACGTTCGAGTAGAAGGTCGAGTTGAAGTCGGCCGAGGTGAGGTCGGCGTTGGTGAGGTTGAAACCGGTGCCGCCGTTGAACGTCGCCCCGACG
>JAGQTE010000009.1 GCA_020439175.1 Acidimicrobiales bacterium
AACGCGGCGCCTCGGTCGAGCGGTTCGCCATGCCCGTACCGACACCGGTGGTGGCGCACCGCGTGCGCGACGGTCGGCTCGACGCCGGCGTCGTGTGCACGGCGTCGCACAACCCCAGCACCGACAGCGGCGTGAAGCTCTACGGCGCGACGGGGGCGCAGCTCGATCCGGCGGAGGAGGCGTCGGTCGAAGCGGCGATCGGCGTGATCGACCCGCTGGCGGCCCCGGCGCCTCACCCGTCCGGTGGTGGCGTGGCCGTCGATGCGGAGGCTCGTCATCGCTACCTCGACGATGTCGTGGGCCCGTTGGCCGACGGCATCGACGGCGACCTGTCGCTCGTGTACACGGCCTTGCACGGGGTCGGTGCCGACCTCGTCGACGCGGCGTTCGAGCGCGTCGGCCTGGCCCCGCCGTCGATGGTCGCCTCCCAACGGGACCCGGATGGGACGTTCCCGACCGTCCCGTATCCGAACCCCGAGGAGCCCGGGGCGCTCGACGCCGCCGTCGATCTGGCGTCACAGCGGAACGCTGACGCCGTGCTGGCGAACGACCCCGACGCCGATCGGTTGGCCGTCGCCGCGCCCCTTGGACCGTCAGGCGCCTGGCGGATGCTCACCGGCGACGAGCTGGGGGCGTTGCTGGCGGCGCACGTGCTGGGCCTCGGCGCCGGCAGCGACCGTCTCGTCGTGGCGACGACGGTCTCGAGTCGGTTGGTCGGGAGGATCGCCGCCGCGCACGGCGTGCAGTTCGTCGAGGTGCCGACCGGGTTCAAGTGGGTGGCCCGCGCCGTCCTCGACCGCCCAGAGCTGCGATTCGTGTTCGGCTACGAAGAGGCCCTCGGCTACGCCGTGACCGACCGCGTGCTCGACAAGGACGGCATCTCCGCCGCCGTGGTCGCGGCGCGCCTCATCGGGTCGCTGCGGGCCGCCGGTTCCGGCGTCGAGGAAGCGCTGGCGACGCTGGCCGAGCGCCACGGGCTCCACGCCACCCGGACGCTGCACCTGCGCATGGATGCTGCCGATGGCTCGGCAGCGGAGGTGGTGGCGCGCGTGCTCGATGTCGTGCCGAGCAGCGACGACCGTCGCGTGCTGGCCCGGGCCTCGGGGACCGAGGCGATGGCCAAGGTGTACCTCGAGGTGGTCGAGCCGCTGGCGGGCGGTTCGGCCGATCATCTCGTCGCCCGCTACCGGGCCGCGGCGTCGCGCGCCGACGTGATCCTCGACCAGCTCGAGGGGGCGGCGCGGGCATGCCTCGCCGCCGGCTGAGCAGCCCGTACGATCCTTCGCTGAGCGATGCTGTTCCCCACCGTTGATTTCGCTGTCTTCTTCGTGCTCGTCTTCACGGGGAGCTGGTTGCTGCGCCCGCGCAAGGCGGCGTGGCGTTGGTTCATCCTGCTCGCGAGCTGCGTCTTCTACCTCGATCCCTTCAACGTCACGAAGAGCTTCGTCGTGTGGCCGGCGCTGGCGGCGATCATCGCCATGGCGCTGCTCACCGTCGGGGTCACCCGTGCCATCGCGCCGGGCGACGCCGGGCCCGGCTCGAACCGGGGCTCGATCGCCGTCGGCGGCGTCATCGCCGTGCTGGCGGCGTACGTCGCCGGCAACGTGTGGCTGCACGACGCCGTCACCGAGAAGCCCGACCAGAGCTGGGTGTGGCTCTTCCTGCTGCTCGGGATCGCCTTCGTCAACCAGACCTTCGCCAAGGCGGTCTACGTCTCGATGGGCGAGGGGCGATCGCGCACGGCGATCAGCCGACGGCTCGTGCAGGGCGCGGTCGTCGTCAACCTCGCCACGCTGGGGATCTTCAAGTACTACGGCTGGTTCCGCGACAGCTTCGAGTTCCTGTTCTCGCTGCCGTTCCTGGAGCTGGCGCTGCCGATCGCCATCTCGTTCTTCACGTTCCAGGCGATCAGCTATGTCATCGACGTCGGCCGGGGGGAGCTGTCACCCATCCCGCTGCTGGACTTCTGCGTCTACCTGAGCTTCTTCGCCCACCTCGTCGCCGGCCCGATCGTGCGCGTCGGCGAGTTCGCCCCGCAGCTCGACCAGCGCGTCGACCCCCGGTACGTGCGTTCCGGCGAGGCGTTCGTGCTGATCGCCCGCGGCATGTTCAAGAAGGTCGTCATCTCGAGCTGGGTCGCCGCCGAGCTGGTCGACCCCACCTTCGGTCCGCCCGGCGGCTCGGTGCCGGGGGACACGAGCCGGTTCGAGACGCTGATGGGCGTGCTCGGCTACGCCATCCAGATCTACGCCGACTTCTCCGGCTACACCGACATCGCCATCGGCCTGGCGTTGCTGCTGGGCATCCGCTTCCCGCAGAACTTCGACCAGCCGTACCGGTCGCTGTCGATCCAGGACTTCTGGCGCCGGTGGCACATGACCCTGTCGCGCTGGTTGCGCGACTACCTCTACATCCCGCTCGGGGGCAACCGGCGGGGCGTGGAGCGGACGTACGTGAACCTGTGGCTGACCATGGTGCTCGGCGGCATCTGGCATGGCGCCAACTGGACGTTCGTCATCTGGGGCGCCATCCACGGCACGGCGCTGGCGGTCGAGCGGTTCACCAAGCTGCGGTGGGCGCAGCGCCCCAAGCCGGTCGGCCTGCCGCCGGGGCTGGTGTCGATCCTGCAGTGGACATTGACGTTCGCCATCGTGTGCGGCGCCTGGGTGTTCTTCCGTGCGTCGTCGGCGGGGGACGCCTTCGCCGTGTTCGGCCTGATGTTCACCTCCGACGCGCCGACGCCGGCGGATGCGATGGCTACCCTCTGGCTGGGGTTGGCGATCGTCGTCGCCAGCGTTGCCGTCCAGTTCCTCCCCGAGCAGGTGGGCCGCCGCGCCGGAGACACCTTCAGCCGCCTGGCGCCTGCGCTGCAGATCGTCGCCCTGGCCGTCGGCCTGGTCGTGATCGATGCGCTCGGCCCCGAAGGCATCGCCCCGTTCATCTACTTCCAGTTCTGACCCCAGGCACAGGGGACGAGCACTCGGATGGCCCGCGATCGACAGCAGGGGGCGGATCGTTGCACGGTCCGGGGCGCAGCGCGGATCGGCCTGTGGTTCTTCTCGTGGCCGTTTGCCTCCATCACGGTCTCGCGGCAGACGGTCGTCCTGCGGGCAATGTGGTCGACCGAGACGGCGTGGCGCGACGACGGAGATCGGCTGGCGATCCGCGAGGGG
>JAGQTE010000055.1 GCA_020439175.1 Acidimicrobiales bacterium
AGCGGCTCGCGACCCGGCGTCAGCCCCGCTCGTCGACGGCCGACAGCGTCACCAGGGCGTTGTAGTCGGGCACCTGTGAGTGCGGCTCGCGATGCTCGGGGCCGGCACCGAGCAGCACGTTGCCCTCCGGCCAGTGCACCTGCAGGGTCCGGCGCGGCAGCTTGACCAGCTTGAGCCGGCCACGCATCGCCCCCACCTCGCTCCGCAGCTCGACCGGCGACCCCTCGCCGAGGCCCAAGCCGGCAGCGTCGGCGGCGTCGATGTACACCGCGTCGCGCCGAGCGCCGGTCAGCGGGTCGGTGTCGGCGAGCACCATCGAGTTGAACTGCTTGCCCCGACGCGTCGCCACGGTGAACATCCCGGCCGGCACCTCGGGGGCATCGACGTCGAGCGCCGTGAACCGGCCGCGGCCACTCGGCGTCGGGAACGAGCCGTCGGCGCACAGGTGCCGGCCGCCCCATTGGATGGCGTCGCCGGTGCGGGCCAGTCGTTCGATGCCGGCGTAGGACGGGACCACGGAGGCGATCTCGGCTCGCAACGCCTGGTTGTCGGGCCAGCGGAAGGCGAACGACCGCTCGGGGCGCGCCCGCATCGCCAGGTCGGCGAAGAGGCGCCACTCCGTGCGCGCCTCACCGACCCGGCGCGGGATCTCGGGGCTGAACGCCACCCGACGTTCCGTGGTCGTCGACGTGCCGCCGCCCTCCTGCTCGTAGCGGGTCGTGACCGGCAACAGGACCACGTCGTCGCCCTCGATCAGCATCTGCGTCGTCAGCAGGACGTCGTGGTGGATCCGCGTCGGGACGCGACCCAGCGCGGTGGCGACCCGTGGCGGATCGGGGAGGACGTCCAAGAAGTTGCCGCCCGAGCACCACAACACGTCGAGCTCGCCGCGCTCGGCCGCCTCGAGCATCTCGGCCGCCGTCAGCCCGGGAGCGTCCGGTACGGGGAACCCCCACTGCGCCGCCAGCGCCGCGGCGTGCTCGGCGTCGACGGGCGCACCGCCGGGCAGTGCCGTGGCGTAGGCACCCATCTCGGCGCCGCCCTGCACCCCGGAGTGCCCGCGCAGCGGCATCAGGCCGGCGCCGTCGCGCCCGACGTTGCCCCGAGCCAGCGCCACGTTGACCAGGCCCTGCACCGCCTCGACGGCGTCGCGGTTCTGGGTGATGCCCATCGACCAGAGCACGATGGCGGCGTCGGCCCCGGCGTAGCAGTCGACGAACGCCTCCAGCGTGGCGGCGTCGATGCCGGCGGCCTCCAACAGGTCGACGAGCGGCTGCGCCGCCAGGGCCTCGGCCAGCCCGTCCCACCCTTCGGTGTGGGCGGCGATGAAGGCGTCGTCGACGTCGCCGCGTTCGATGAGTCGCTTGCACACGGCGTTGGCGAGGGCGACGTCACCCCCGGGGCGCACCGGCACGTGCAGGTCGCAGAGCTTGGTCCCGAACAGCGCCGACTCGGGGATCGACGGCACCCAGTACCGCTCCAGCCCCGGCTCGAGGTACGGGTTGACCACGACGATGCGGGCACCGTTCGCCTTGGCGAGGTGGAGGTACTTGGTGAACACCGGCTGGTTGTTCGCCGGGTTCGCCCCCCAGATGACGATGCAGTCGGTCTCGAGCACGTCCTGGAGCGAGCACGTCGACGCCGCCACGCCGATCGTCGTCTTGAGCCCGACCGTCGACGGCGCGTGGCACACGCGGGCGGCCGAGTCGACGCTGGCGATGCCCAGGGCGCGCGCCGCCTTGCCGGCGACGTAGTACGTCTCGTTGGTCAGGCCCTTGGACGTGACGTACAGGGCGATCCGCTCGGGCGCCGCAGCGGCCAGGGCGTCGGCCGACACCGCCGCCGCCTCGTCCCACGAGATGCGCCGGAACCCCGGCTCCCCCCGACGGCGGCGCATGGGGTACCCCAGCCGGCCGAGGGCCCGCAGGTCGGCCGGCGTGCGGTCCGCCAGCAGCGACACGTCCTCGAGCAGCACCGGGTCGAAGGCGTCGGCGGTGTTGGTCTCGAGCATCCGCAGACGGGTGGTGCACAGATGCACGCCGTCGAGCGTCCAGTCGTGGAAGCCGGCGACGCCCAGGGCGCAGCCGTCGCACACCCCCTTGGACAGCACCTGCCAGGCGTAGTGCGGGTGGGCCCGGTTGTCCCAGGCCACCTCGACCATCTCCCGGAAGTGATGCGGCTTGGTCAGCCCGGCACCGTTCGGCCGCCACGACACCCACAGCTCCGGATGCACGTCGAGCGCCCGTCGCAGGCGGCCCCCGTCGCTGGTCGTGCTCATGCGCCGGGACACTAGCGGCGCGCCTGAACCGACCCCACGCCGTAGACCCCACCGCGAACCCGGTACCGTCGGCGCCGATGGGCCGACGTCGCAGCCAGACCGAGCTGACCGTGCGCTGGCACGACGGCGACCGTCGCCGCGCGCCCGACGACCTGGCCGTCGAGGAGCCGCTCGAGATCCACCTCGACGGCGCGCTCGTCGCCACGACGATGCGCACCCCCGGGCACGACTTCGAGCTGGCGGCCGGGTTCTGCCATGCCGATGGCCTGCTCGCCGGTGCGCCGGTCGAGACCTGCCGCTACTGCGCCACCGGCTCGGCCGTCGACACGGCGTTCAACGTCGTCACCGTCGAGACGGGCGGGCGGGCGCCGACACCGACGCCACGGCTCGGCACCACGTCGACCTCGTGCGGTCTGTGCGGGTCGACCTCGATCGACGAGCTCTGCGACCGCCTGACGCCGCTGGCGCCGCTCGACCCGGCCCCCGACCTGGCGGTGCTGGTGCGCGTGCCGGAGCTGGTGCGACCCCACCAGGAGCTGTTCGCCCGCACCGGAGCCGTGCACGCCGCGGCCGCCTTCGACCTGGCGACCGGGGAGGCGACCGTCGTGCGCGAGGACGTCGGGCGCCACAACGCCGTCGACAAGGTCGCCGGCCACCTGCTGCTCGCCGGTGCGCTCCCGGCGCGCGGCCTCGGGCTCTTCGTCAGCGGGCGGGCCTCGTTCGAGCTGGTGCAGAAGGCGTGGGCCGCAGGCTTCGGCGTCGTCGTGGCGGTGAGTGCGCCGACCGCCCTCGCCGTCGAGACCGCCCGCCGCGCCGGCATCGTCCTCGTCGGCTTCGTGCGCGACGGCCACGCCAACGTCTACGCCGAGCCGTAGCGCGCCCGAGCCGGCGGCCCACGAGCCCGGCACGGTGCTGCGGCGCCGGTCCCGGAGCCGGCGAGGTCGCTACCGTCTGTCGGGTCCGCCCACGATCACGGAGCTCTCATGACGCCACCACGCCGCGACGCCACCACCAACGTCGTCCCGCCGGGCAGCCGGGTGTCGCGACGCGGGTTTCTCGAGCTGCTCGGCCTGGCCGGCGCCGCCGGTGCCGCCGGTGCCATGGGGCTGGCGTCGCCGCTCGGGGCCCAGACCGCAGCCGTCGGCGGCGGCGCCGCCTTGCCGCCCGGCTACGCCCCGGGCTGGCCCGACGGCGTCATGTCGGGCGACCCGCAACCCGACGGCACCGTGCTGTGGACCCGGGTCGCCGACCCCGGCGTCGCCGACGACGTGCCGATCGTGTGGGAGGTGGCCGAGGACGCGGCGTTCGGCACCGTCGTCGCCGGCGGCATGGTCGCCGCCGGCTCGGCCACCGGCCGCACCGCCAAGGTCGTCGTCACCGGTCTGGCGTCGGACCGCTGGTATCACTACCGGTTCAGCGCCGCCGGTAGCACCAGCCCAGCCGGGCGCCTGCGCACCGCCCCCGACACCGGAGCGTCGCCCGACGCCCTGACGCTGGCGTGGTGCAGCTGCCAGCAGCGCTCCAGCCTGTTCGTGGCGCAACGGGCGGTCGCCAACGAGCCGGACCTCGACCTGTGGATGCACCTCGGCGACTACGTCTACGTCAACGACGTGACGACGCTGTCGCTCGACGACTACCGCTCGATGTACCGCCTGTGGCGCACCGATGCCGACCTGCGCCTGGTCCAGGCCCAGCTGCCGACCGTGGCGGTGTGGGACGACGGCGAGTTCTACAACGGCATCGACCGCACCGGCGATCCGACGCGTCTCGCCAACGCCATGACGGCGTGGGTCGAGAACTTCCCGATCGTGCCGCCCGGCGGCGACCCGACGCGCATCCACCGGTCGATCCGGTGGGGCGACCTGGTCGACCTGGTGATGATCGACACCCGCCAGTACCGGGATCCGGCGATCGACGCCACCGACACCCGCACGCCCGAGGGCGCCGCCATCTTCGATCCGTCGCGCACGACGCTCGGCACCGCGCAACGGGCGTGGCTGCTCGACCAGCTCGACACGTCGGCGGCGCGCTGGCGGGCCCTCGGCAACTCCTACAACTTCGGCATGTGGCGCCTCGACGACCTCGACGACGGCACCCGACCCCTGCCCCCCGGCGTCCACCAGAACGAGGGCATCTACGCACCGAACGAGGCGTGGGACGACTACTGGGCCGAGCGCGAGGCCATCCTCGAGCACCTGGCCGCCAACGGCATCGACAACACCGTGTCGCTCAGCGGCCACACCCACATCTGGATCGCCTCGGCGCTGTCGCCCGACCCCGACGACGTGTCGTCACCGCTCGTCGGCTACGACTTCACGTGCGGATCGTTGACGTCGGACCCCGACGTCATCGGCCAGGCCGTCGGCAACGGCTCGACCCCGCAGGACGCCTACGCCTTCTACCGCAACGTGTCGGAGAAGAGCCGCGAGATCAACCCGTGGCAGGCCTACGTGAACTTCCACAACTTCGGCTACGGCGTCGCCACGTTCACCCGCGACGAGCTGGTCGTCGAGTACAAGGCGATCGACGTGCACGACGACGGCGCCGACCCGACGCTGCTCGCCCGCTTCGTGCTGCCGTCGGGCGATCCGTGCGCCATGAGCGTCGAGTACTTCGACGAGCCGCTCTACAACGGCGCCACCGCGGCGCCGACGCCGGTGCCGCACCTGCCGTGGCAGGCGCCGTGCCAGGCGGTCCAGCCGCCGACCACGACGACGACGGCGGACACCACCACGACGACCGCCGCGCCCGGCGGTACGGCGGCGCAGCCCGTCACGGCGAACCCCAGCTTCACGGGGTAGCCGGCACGACGGCAGCGCCGTGGAAGACTGCGCGTCGTGCTCGTCAACGCCGCGCTGTACCGGGACGGCCATCGCATCCAGACCGTCGAGACGCTCGCCGCCATCCGCGACGGCTGCACCGAGCCCGACACCTTCGCCTGGATCGGCCTGTTCGAACCGGACGAGGCCGAGTTCAACGAGGTGCGCGACATCTTCGGCCTGCACGAGCTGGCGGTGCGTGACGCGCTGGCCCGGCACCACCGCCCCACGCTCGAGCGCTACGACGACACCTGGCTGCTCGTGGTCAAGACCGCCACCTACGTCGATCCGCAAGAGGTGGTCGACATCGGCGAGATCCGCGTGTTCTTCGGCGAGACGTTCGTCGTCGCCGTGCGCTACGGCGAGGCGAGTCCGATGGCGGCCGCCCGCGCCGAGCTCGAGAGCCGGCCGGACCTGTTGCGTCTCGGCGCCGGCGCCGCCATCTACACGCTGCTCGACACCGTGATCGAGAACTACATCCCGGTGCTCGATGGCCTCGACAACGACATCGACGAGGTCGAGGCGCAGGTGTTCTCCGACGACCGCGACTTCCCCACCCAGCGCATCTACCAGCTCAACCGCGAGGTCCTCGGCTTCCAGCGCGGGGTGTCGCCGTTGCGCGGACCGATCGACGACATCGTCAGCGGCAAGATCGACTGGATCCCAACCGAGGTCGCCAAGCGCCTCGTCGACCTGCGGGGCAACCTCGCCCGCATCATCGAGCAGATCGAAGAGGACGCCAAGCTGCTGCACACGGTCCTCGAGGCCAACCTGACCCAGGTCAACATCCAGCAGAACGACGACATGCGCAAGATCTCGGCGTGGGTGGCGATGGCGGCGATCCCGGCGGCGATCGGCGGCATCTACGGGATGAACTTCACCTACATCCCGTTCGCCAACCACGACTACGGGTTCGTCGTCGTGCTCGGCATCATGGCGCTGTCGATGCTCTACCTGTGGAGTCGCTTCAAGCGCAGCGGCTGGGTGTGAGCCCGGACGCGCCAGGGGCGCCCCGGAGGGCGCCCCTGCACGACGGTCGCTGAGCGCCGGGCTCAGAAGTCCATGTCACCGCCGGGCATGGCGGGGGCCGACTCCTCGGGCTTGTCGGCGACGACGGCCTCGGTGGTCAGGAACAGCGCCGCGATCGACGCCGCGTTCTGCAGCGCCGAGCGGGTCACCTTGGCGGCGTCGATGATGCCGACCTTGACCAGGTCCTCGTACTCGCCGGTGGCGGCGTTGAGGCCCTCGGACGCCACGTCGAGCGAGCGCACCCGCTCGACCACGACGCCGCCCTCGAGGCCGGCGTTGCGGGCGATCTGCTTGAGCGGCTCCTCCAGCGCGTGCGCCACGATGCGCGCCCCGGTCGCCTCGTCGGCGGCGAGGTCCTTGGCGGCGTCGAGCACCTTGGCCTGCGCCCGCAGCAGCGTGACGCCACCGCCGGCGACGACGCCCTCCTCGATGGCCGCCTTGGTCGTCGACACGGCGTCCTCGATGCGGTGCTTCTTCTCCTTGAGCTCCACCTCGGTGGCGGCGCC
>JAGQTE010000533.1 GCA_020439175.1 Acidimicrobiales bacterium
CGGCGGACGCCTGATCCGCCGCGCCTCGCCCGCGCAGCTCTCGCAGGCGCGTGTGCGTCCAGGCGGCACCGACCACACCGGTCGCCACCCCCGCACCGAACCACAGCAGGCGACGCATCACGCCGCCCGTCGGCCGCTGCGGCCAACGGTCGCCATCCCCGCCGGTGTCGGCGCCGGCCGGTGGCGACGCCGCCCGGGCACCATCCGCCGCAGCGCACGCCCTGCGCCGCGCACGAAGGCCACGAACCGCAGCACGGGCGCCCGAAACGCCACGTACCCGAAGCGCTGCGCCGACTCGACGCCCGTGGTGATCGCCTCGGCGGCGTCGAGCAGCTGCTCGACGCGCGCCACCTCCGCCCGGGCGTCGGCGGCGGTGCCCTCGAGGTCGGCGAGCAGCGGCTCGGCCCGTCGGCGCAGCTCGTCGGCGGTCGCCTCGAGCTCGGCTGCGGTGCGGCGCAACCGGCCCACCGTGCTCCACAGCACGACGAACGCCGCGAAGGCGACGATGATCACGACGAGGGCGGCCAGGTCGATGGCGCTCATGGTGCTCTCCGTTGGTCGTGGTGCTCGGCGTCCGGACCGGGGGCCCGTTCCGCCAGGTCGGCCTCGTACCCGTGGGCGCTCGGCTCCCAGAACCGATGCCCGATCAGCTCGTCGGGCAGGTACTGCTGGGCCACCCATCCGGCGTCGGCGTCGTGCGGATACCGGTAGCCCTTGCCGTGGCCGAGGTCGCGCGCCCCCCGGTAATGGGCGTCGCGCAGGTGCAGCGGCACCGCGCCACCGCCGCGCTCGCGCACGGCTTGCCGGGCCTCCCAGATGCCGACCGCGGCCCGGTTCGACTTCGGCGCCGTCGCCAGGTAGACGGTCGCCTGCGCCAGGGCGAGCTGCGCCTCGGGCAGGCCCACGAACTCGACGGCGCGCGCCGCGGCGTCGGCGACGACGAGGCCCATCGGGTCGGCGAGGCCGACATCCTCGGAGGCGAGGATCACCATGCGGCGGGCGATGAACCGGGCGTCCTCTCCGGACTCCAACATCACCGCCAACCAGTACAGCGCGGCGTCGGGGTCCGACCCTCGCACGCTCTTGATGTACGCCGAGACGACGTCGTAGTGCTCGTCACGGCCGTAGCGCAGCGCCTTGGTGCCGAGTGCCGCCTCGACCTCGTCGACGCCGACCACCGGTGGCTCGCCGGCCTGGGCCGCCAGGGCGCAGGCCACCTCCAGGCTCGTCAGCGCGTGACGGCCGTCGCCCCCGCACCGCTCGACCAGCAGCTCCAGCGCTTCGGGGGTGGCGGTGGCGCCTTCGGCCCGGAGCCCGCGCTCGAGCAGCGTGGCGATGGCGGCGTCGCCGAGGGGCTCGAGGCGGAACAGCGTGGATCGGCTCAGCAGCGGCGGGTTCACCTCGAAGTACGGGTTCTCGGTCGTGGCGCCGACGAGCACGAGCAACCCCGACTCGACCGATGGCAGCAGGGCGTCTTGCTGCGCCTTGTTGAACCGGTGCACCTCGTCGAGGAACAGGATCGTGCCCTGGTCGTACTGGCCGAGGCGATCCTGCGCCGCCGCCGCCACCTCGCGCACGTCCTTGACGGTGGCGGTCACGGCGGACAGCTGCACGTACGCCTTGGCCGTCGTGTGGGCGATGAGCTGGGCCAGCGTGGTCTTGCCGGTGCCCGGCGGCCCCCACAGGATGACCGACGACAACCGGTCGGCCTCGATCAGGGACCGCAGGGGCTTGCCGCGGCCGAGCAGGTGCTCCTGGCCGACGACCTCGTCGAGCGTCGCTGGACGTAGCCGGGCGGCGAGGGGTGCCTGGCGCGCCAGCTGGTCGGCCGCGGCTGCGGCGAAGAGGTCCTGGTCGGGCATCGCCGGGCGAGGCTACCGGGAGGAGCCGATGCGGGCGTCGGGGAACCCGTGTGCCACCCGGTGCGCTGTGCAAGCATGCGGAGGTGCGCCCTCTGGCCGTGATCATCTGGCTCTGGTTCTTCGTCGCCGTAGGGGTCTACCTGTACCGCGGCAGCCGGTGGCTGCAACGGCGCGGCGATCCGGACGCCGAAGCGCAGCCGACCCGTGGGGAGCGCAAGCAGCGCCAGCTCGCCGACATCGAGGCCCAAGCCGAAGCGCCGTCGCCGACGGAGGCGTTGTTCCGGCAGGCAGCAGCGGAACGTGCCGCCGGCAGGCCCCTGTCGTCGGCGGCGCCGTCGACGCCACCGGCGGCCGACGCAGGCGCACCCGGCGGCCCGGTTCCTCCCGTCACGCCCCCGATGTCAGGCGAGCCCGGCGCCCCGGGCGGGAGTCAGACCCCGGACGGCGACGCGCCTCAGGTCACGATCGCACAGCTCGTCGCCGGCGTCGACTGGCCGTGCGATCTGTCTCCCATCGTGGACACGAGGGCGACCGATCTCGACCGACGGGTGGCCTTCAGCACCTCCAGCTATCCGGTCGAGCTGGTCGCCGAGGCGATGCGGCGCAACCTCACGGCCATCGGCTACGACATCGTCGAGGTCGACGACCGCACCTTCGCCGGGACGAGCGCGCGCGGCAAGCTCGCCGTCAAGGTGCACGCCGACGCTGCGGTCGCCGCCGACAACCATCCGGGTTGGATCGGTCTGCCGCCCAACAGCGTGGTCGTCGAGCTGACCGCCCGCTCCTGACGCTCCGTCGACAGCTGGTCGCCAGCGTTCGACAGCTCAGTCGACCTTGGGGAGGACGCGCAGGCCGAGCTCGGTGAGGTGGCGCGCGTCGATGGCCGTCGGGGCCTTGGTCAACGGGTCCTGGCCGGACTGCGTCTTGGGGAAGGCGATGACCTCGCGGATGTTCTCCTCGCCGGCGAGCAGCGCCACGAGCCGGTCGATGCCGAAGGCGAAGCCGGCGTGGGGCGGGGCGCCGTAGCGGAACGCCTCGAGCAGGAACCCGAACTTGGCGTTCGCCTCCTCGTCGCTGATGCCGAGCAGGGCGAAGATGCGCGCCTGCACGTCGGGGCGGTGGATCCGGACGCTGCCCGATCCCAGCTCCCAGCCGTTGCACACCAGGTCGTAGGCCTGGGAGCGCACGGTGAGCAGGTCCTGCGGGTCGCCCGTGTCGAGCAGGGCGACGTCCTCGTCGTGGGGCATCGTGAACGGGTGATGCGCCGGGATGGGCAGGCCCGCCTCGTCGAGCGCCTCGAACAACGGGAAGTCGACGACCCACAGGAACTGCAGGCCGCCCTCGGTGACCGGCGGCCGGCCCAGCTCCAGGCGCAGCAGGCCCAGCACGTGGCGGACCCGGGGGCGCTCGTCGGCGACGATGAGCACCAGGTCGCCCTCGGCGGCCCCGGTGGCCTCGACGATGCCGGCCAGCTCGCCCTCGCTCAGGAACTTCGCCACCGGCGAGGTGAGCTCGCCGCCGGCACCGACGCGCATCCACACCAGGCCTTTGGCTCCCCAGCGCTTGGCCTGCTCCGTGAGGTCGTCGAGCTGCTTGCGGGTCTTGTCGCCGCCGCCGGGCACGCAGATGCCCTTGACGCAGGGCGCCTTGAAGGCGTTGAACTCGGTGGCGCTGAACCGCTCGGTGAGCTCGACGAGCTCCATGCCGAAGCGGGTGTCGGGCTTGTCGGAGCCGAAGCGCTCCATCGCCTCGAGCCACGTCATCGACGGGAAGACCGTCGGGCGCTCCCCCGTCACCGCCTCGGTGGCGGCGGCGACGGCTTCGGAGATGAAGGCCTGCACGTCGGCCTGCGACACGAAGCTGGCCTCGGCGTCGAGCTGGGCGAACTCGAACTGCCGGTCGGCGCGCAGGTCCTCGTCGCGCAGGCAGCGGGCGATCTGGTAGTAGCGGTCGACCCCGCCGACCATGCACAGCTGCTTGAACAGCTGGGGGCTCTGCGGGAGGGCGTAGAAGGCGCCAGGGCTCAGGCGCGACGGCACGACGAAGTCGCGGGCGCCCTCGGGGGTGGAGGCGATGAGCATCGGCGTCTCGACCTCGACGAAGCCCTGGGCGTCCATGGCGTTGCGGATGGCGTGGTTGACCCGGGCGCGCAGCCGCAGGTTGCGCTGCATCCGCTCGGAGCGCAGGTCGACGTAGCGGTGGCGCAGGCGGTGCTGCTCGTCGACGTCGCCACGCCCGTCGATGGGGAACGGCGGCGGTTCGGCCCGGCTCAGCACCTCGACGGTGCAGTCGCCGACCTCGACCTCGCCGGTGGGCAGGTTGGGGTTGTCGGTGCCTTCCGGACGGGGCCGGACCGTGCCGGTGATGCGCAGCACGTACTCCGAGCGCAGGTCGTGGGCCCCGTCGACCACGCACTGCACGACGCCGGTGTGGTCGCGCAGGTCGATGAAGGCGAGGTGCTCGCCGTGCTCACGCCGGCTCTGCACCCAGCCGCACACCGAGACGGTGCGCCCGACGTCGTCACGCCGTAGGGCGCCGCACAGGTCGGTGCGCATCGCCGTGGTGGCCCAGGTCTGCTCGTTCGATCCGCTCACCGGGGCATCCTCCCACCTCGCCGGGGCGCGGCGAAAAGCCGTTCGGTGCGTGCGGCCGGTGGCGCCGTCGTCAGGGGGCGGCCGGGTGATCGTCGCGGGCGGCGCGCACGGCGCCGACGACGTCGGCACGGGCGACACGGCGCTGCTCCCCCGTCGCCATGTCCCGCACGGTGACCTCACCGGCGGCCTGCTCGTCGCCGCCGACCAACAACGCCAGGGCGGCGCCGGCACGGTCGGCCGCCTTCATCTGGGCCTTCATCGACCGCCCGCCCCAGGCACGGTCCGCCGACAGGCCGGCGCGTCGCAGCTCCAGGGTCAGGTCGCGGGCGACCTCGCCGCCGACCATGTCCACGACGAAGGCGTCCACCGACGGCGTCGGCGTGGCGAACACGCCCTCGGCGTCGCAGGTCAGCAGCACCCGCTCGATGCCGCAGCCGAAGCCGATGCCCGGCGTGGGCGGGCCGCCGAGTGCCTCGACCAGGCCGT
Organism: Acidimicrobiales bacterium; assembly: GCA_020439175.1. Classification (GTDB taxonomy): domain Bacteria; phylum Actinomycetota; class Acidimicrobiia; order Acidimicrobiales; family Acidimicrobilacustridaceae; genus JAGQTE01. Next base: position 4,943 of record JAGQTE010000533.1, read on the forward strand.
CGTAGCGGCCGCCGCCGCCGATGGTCGACTGGGCGGCGTCGAGGGCGTCGGCCACGAACTCGAAGGTGGTGTGGGTGTAGTAGTCGAGGCCACGCACCAGGCGGGGTGCCAGCTCGAAGGCGACGCCGGCGGCGCGCAGGCCGTCCTGCACCCGGTCGAAGCGGGCCAGCGCCTCGTCGGAGAGCCGGTCGAGGACGCTCGGTGCGCCGGCGGCCACCGCCGCGCTGGCGGGGCGCTTGGAGTCGAGCACCCGCATGGGGTTGGTCTGCACCTTCTCCTGGTCGTCGGGGTCGAGATCGCCGACGTGGTCCTCGAAGTAGGCGCGCACGGCGGCGGCGTAGGCCGCCCGGTCGTCGGACGAGCCCATGGAGTTGATCAGCAGCCGCACCTGGCGCAGGCCGAGCGCCCGGTAGACGTCGGCGAGCAGGACGATCACCTCGACGTCGAGATCGGGGTCGTCCGGGCCGATCGCCTCCACCCCCAGCTGGTGGTGCTGGCGCAGCCGACCCGCCTGGGGCGCCTCGTAGCGGAAGTTCGGGGCGGCGTACCAGACCTTCCACGGCACGACCGGACGGTGCTCGACGAAGGCCCGCACGACGCCGGCGGTGCCCTCGGGTCGCAGGGCGACGTGGCGGCCGCCCTTGTCGGTGAAGTCGTACATCTCCTTGCGCACGACGTCGGTGCCCTCGCCCATGCGCTTGAACACGGCCAGGTCCTCGAACATGGGCCCCTGCACCAGCCCGTAGCCGGCCGCCTCCACCGTGGTGGCGAACAGTCCGATCAACGCCTCCCACCGGGCGGACTCGGGCGGGATGACGTCACGGGTGCCCTTGGGGGCTTGGAACGACTCGGTGGCCACGGCGCCGCAGGCTAGGCGACCGGTCCGGAGGCCCGGAACCCGGATCCGGGCAGTGTGGGATCGACTGGTGCCGTCACGGCTCGGCCCAAAAGGAGCGGCACGCGACGGCGCGCACGAACTCGGCGAGCGTCGCCCCGGCGTCGAGCGCGTGCGCAGCGTCCAGGTCGACGAACGGCACGACCGCCCAGCGCGGCGGCTCGTGGTCATAGTCGAGGGCGTACGCCTCGGCGCCACCGTCCGTTCCGACGACCACGAAACGCGGGTCGCGCCATGCGCTGGCGGCGGCCCGGTCCGGCAGCTCGACGACCGGGTGCAGGATCACCCAACCGCCTTCGCCCTCGCCGGCGCCCTCGGGAAGGACCTCGCCGTCAGCACCACCGAGGTCCAGGTAGAAGGCGGTCAGGTCGTCCGGCAGCGCGACGCCAAGGGTTGCTTCGACATCGGCGACCTCTGCCGGCGTCGCTCGCGGGCCCGAGGCGATCCGACCAAGGTGTGCGTGGGTTGCGACCTCGGGTGCGATGCCGAAGGTCCAGGTGATGTACGGACACCATGCGTCGGTGACGGTCGGGTCGTCGATCGGATCGAACCATTCGATATGCACGTGGTCGCCGCCGAGCCGGTCCGGCCGCAGCTGCCCGATCCGCTCGGCCATGCCCGAAGCGATGACCAGCTGCCGCGCCCGGCTGACCTCCACGACGATCCGGTCGCCACCGACGACCGTCGCACGGAGCACGTGCTGGCCGATGTCATCGAGCGGCTCGACCTCGTCCACCATCACGACATCTGTCCACAGCGTCTGCCCACTGCCCTCGTCGCGAGCGAACGCACGCCGTCCCGGCTGGCACAGCAGCGACGGAAGGGTCTCCAGGTCCTCCGGCGCGCCCCACACCGTCACCACCGGCCCTCGCCACCCTCGCCGAATCGATGCCTCCAACACGGCAGTGCAGGTTACGTCCGCATGTGTGGCGAGGACGATGGCGATCCGAGCGTGGCCCGACACCGGTCGACATCGGACATTGGGTTCGGTCGTGCGACATCTCGGACGGTTGAGCCCAATTTCGGGTTCGCGTTGTTGTTCGGGTGATCACCCTCAGCTGATGGGGCCGACGGCGCGGGCGACGACCTCGCCGAGGACGGGGCGGCCCTGCTCGTTAACGTGGATGCCGTCGTCGTAGGTGTACGGCTTCCAGGCGCCGTGCGGCGCCCAGTCGGCGACGACGAGGCGGTTCGGCGCGCCGCCGGGGCCCGGGAGTGCGCCGGCGGCCCGGACGGCCTCGTTGGTCTCGACCTGGCCCGGCGACCACTCGCCGCACGTCACGAACACCACGCGGTCGACCGAGCTGAGCTCGTCCATGTACTGGTGCACGTACGTGCCGAACCCGTTGCCGGCGGAGTAGTTCGTGCACAGGCTGATGACCACGACGGGGCCGAGCAGCTCGCCGTAGGTGATGGGCTCGGGCGCCTCGGGCACCGGCTGGCCGCTCAGCTCGGCCAGGGCCGCCGCCGTCTCATGGGCCTCGGCGGCCTCCTCGTCGGCCTTCGCCTTGCGAGCACGCAGCGCCACGAGCCCCTGGTCGACGAGCCGGGACTCGACGGCGTCGACGGTGACCTCGCGACCGGGCATCGCCGCCACGACGTCGCGCTGGGCGCCGAG
>JAGQTE010000056.1 GCA_020439175.1 Acidimicrobiales bacterium
CTGCTGGCGCGCCTGCACGCGCTGCCGGCCGCCGACCTCCCGATCGAAGGCCCGACGACCGAGGAGCGGGCGATGGCCCGCTTCGTCGAGCACGGCATCCCCGGGCCCGATGTCTGCCGGTGGATCGATGCGCACCACCGGCAGACCGCCACGACGGTCGTACACCTCGACTTCCACGCGCTGAACGTGCTGTTCGCCGGTGCCCGACCGAGCGCTGTCCTCGACTGGCAGAACGCCGGCGTGGGCGACCCCGCCCACGACCTCGCCGATGCCCGGTTGGTGTTCCTGGTCGGCCCGACGGCCCTCCCCGCCGTGTTGCGCCCTGCCGAGCAGGTGCTGCGGCGAGGCCTCGCCGCCCGCCTCGTCGGCCGCTACCGCCACCACCGACGCGTCGACGACGCCCAGCTGCGCGTCGGCACCGTGCTGGCGGCGTCTCGTCGGCTGCTCGGTGCGATCCTCGACCGGCCGGCGCCCGGTGCCGAGGCGACCGGGCTCACCAGCCCCGAGCTCATCGCGGCGCTGGCCACCACGATCGAGCGGCTGACCGGCGCGACGCCCCGCTATCCGTCGGCCTGAGGGTCACCCACCGCCCGGCAGCGCGTCGACGACGTGCTCCTGTCGGCCCGACTGCAGGCCGACGAGCGCGATGACGAACGCCACCGCCATCGTGCCGGCCATGAGGTACCACAGCGTCTGGCTCGACTCGGCGAACGACTGCTCGATCGCCGACTCGATGGCTTGCGCCTCGGGCGTGTCGGTGGCCTGCCCCGGCGGCGGACCACCGCCCAGCGAGAAGTCGCCGGCGATCTCGGTCGCCACAGGGCTCGGCACGCCGGCGGCCTCGAGGTTGGCGACCACGTTGGTCGACATCGACGAGATCAGCACCGTGCCGAGCACGGCCAGCCCGATCGACGACCCGAAGTTGCGCACCGTCTGGGTGATGCCGGTGGCCTCGCCGTAGCTCGTGCGCGGCGCACGGTTGACGGCGTCGGTGTTCGACGGCCCGACCATCAGCCCCATGCCGACGCCGGCGAGCACGATCCAGTACCACTGCGACCCCTGCGACAGCGTCGTCAGGCTCGAGCCCCACAGCGCGAACCCGACGGCGGCGATGGCGCAGCCGACGACCACCGGGGGCTTGGCGCCGCGGGTGTCGAGGAGCTTGCCGCCGATCTGGACGCCGGGCGCGAACCCGGCGAAGAACGTCAACAGGTACAGCCCGGCGTCCGACGACGAGTAGCCCAACGACACCTGGGCGTAGGTGCTGGCGAAGAAGAAGACGGGGATGAACACCGCCATGGCCACGAACAGCACGGCGTTCTGCACGGCGAACGCCCGCGTGCGGAAGATCTCCATGCGGATCAGCGGATCGGCGGTTCGGGTCTCGACCAGCACGAACACGGCGAGCAGCACCACGCCGGCGGCGATGCAGCCGATGGTGGCCGGGCTGCTCCAGCCCCACGACCCGGACTGCTGCAGCCCGAGCACCGCCAGCGCCATGCCGGCGACGATCAGGACCAGGCCGCGCAGGTCGAGCGGTGCCGGCGTCCGGTCGTCGTCGGGCTTGGCGATGGCCGTCAGCACCAGGGCGGCGATGGCGACCGGCACGTTGATCCAGAAGATCGACCGCCACGTCCACTGCGTCAGGTAGCCGCCCGCCAGCGGGCCGAGGGCCGTGAGGCCGCCGGCGACGCCGAAGAAGATCGCCATCGCCTGACCACGCCGTTCGAGCGGGAAGGCCCGCACCACGATGGCGAGCGCCGCCGGGTACATCAGCGCCGCACCGGCGCCCTGCAGCACGCGGAAGCCGATGATCCACGGCGCCGCCAGCGATCCGGTGGGTGTGAAGCCGCACATGGTCGACGACCCGGCGAACACGATGACCCCGAGGACGACGATCTTGCGGTGCCCGGCGATGTCCGACAAGCGACCGCCGAAGGCGAACAGCGCCGCCAACGACAACAGGTAGCCGTTGATCACCCACTGCACCTGCTCGGTCGACAGCGACAGCTCGTTCTGCAGCTGCGGTGCGGCGATGGCGACGATCGTCTGATCGATGAACGTCATGGCGACGGCGCAGATCATCGCCGCCAGGACCAACCTCCCATGGCCCGACCCGGCGTCGGGATCGGCTGCAGTGCCGGCCGTCGCGGTGTCGCTCCCGTCGTTCGGTGCCACGCGCATCCCCTCTCGGCGTGTCCAACCGTGCGGGCCGACCGTA
>JAGQTE010000534.1 GCA_020439175.1 Acidimicrobiales bacterium
CGGGCGCCGGTCCGCCAAGACCGAACCACCCCCCGACGTCGCCGCCGTCGAGGACGCGATCCGTCGGTACGTCGATGCCGCAGAGCCGGGCGATCGTCGGGTACAGGTCGAGCGCCGAGCACGGCTCGGAGCGCACCTGCGGCGCGATGCGCCCGGGCCACCACCAGATGCACGGCACCCGCTGGCCGCCCTCCCAGGTCGTCCCCTTCGACGACCGCAGCGGCGCGTTCGATCCCGACCCGCCCTTGCGCGGCGCCAGCGCCCCGTTGTCGCTGGTGAAGATGATCAGCGTGTGCTCGTCGAGCCCCAGCCGCTCGAGCTCGTAGCGCACGACGGCGGTCGCCCAGTCGACCGTGGCGACCGCGGCGCCGTAGCTGCCGTTGCGCGACGCGGCGGCGAAGCGGGGCTGCACGTAGATGGGCAGGTGCACGTGCAGGTGCGCCAGGTACAAGAAGAACGGCTCGTCCTGGTGGCTGCGGATGAAGCGCACCGCCCGCTCGACATAGCGCTCGGTCAGGCTCGCCTGGTCCGGCTGCTGCTCGACGACGTCGGTGCCGTCCATCAACGGGAGCGGCGGTTGCAGCCACGGCGCCGTCACCCCCAGGTCGCGCAGCATCGCCTCCAGCTCGGCCATCGTCGGGCCGTCGTCGGGGTCGCGCTGGCGGCCCATGTCGTTGCTGTAGGGCAACCCGAACCACTCGTCGAAGCCGTGGTTCGTGGGCAGGAAGTCGGGCTGGTCGCCGCAGTGCCACTTGCCGATCGCCATCGTGGCGTAGCCGGCGTCGCGCAGGAGCCGGGCGATCGTGATCTCGTCCGGGTGCAGGCCCACGTCCCACCCCGGGAACAGCACCCCGCCCAGGCCGTAGGTCGAGGCGCCGCCGAAGCCGACCCGCAACGGGTAGCTGCCGGTGAGCAGGGCCGCACGCGACGGCGAGCACACGGGGCTCGCCATGGTGAAGTCGGTGCAGCGCGCGCCCTCGGCGGCGAGCCGGTCGATCGCCGGCGTGTCGTGCACCGTCGACCCGTAGCACCCGAGGTCCCCGTACCCCAGGTCGTCGCAGTTGATGAGCACCACGTTCGGTCGCCGGTCCGCCATCGGCCCAGCATCGCAGAACGCGTCGGCAGCCGATACGTTGCGAGGGCAACGTTCGGCCGAGCAAGGAGCACCTGTGAGCGACACCCCCGACACCGACGCCATGAAGAACTGGAACCAGCAGATCATCGACGAGTTCCGCGCCAACGCCGGCGTCGTCGGCGGTCCGTTCGAGGGACAGATGATGGCGCTGCTCACCACCACGGGCGCCAAGACCGGCAACGCTCACACCACGCCGCTGGTCGCCGGCCCGGCCGGTGATGACGTCTACGTCATCGCCTCAGCCGCCGGCTCGCCCAAGCACCCGGCCTGGTACACGAACCTGCTGGCGAACCCCACCGTCACCGTCGAGGTCCCCGGCGACACCTTCACCGCCACCGCCCGCCCCGCCGACGAGCCCCAGCGCAGCGAGCTGTACGCCGCCATGGTCGAGCGCATGCCGCAGTTCGCCGACTACCAGAAGGACAACCCCCGCACCATCCCCGTGGTCGTCCTCGAGCGCGCCTGATCCGGCGCCCGCGTCGCCGACTCGGTGACGGTTCCGGTCGAGCAGCCTGCTCGACCGCTCAGCGATACTCGGCGGCGTCGGCCAGCACCAGCGGCGTCGCATCGACGGCGGCACGGTCGGACGCGCCGACCGCCGCGACCAGCGCCGCGGACGGATCGACGCTCGCCAACGCCACGCCCGCCACCATCGCCGGCGCCGCCGGATGGTCGGCGCGCCACCGCTCGGCCAGTCGCGCCACCAGAGCGGCGGCGTCGCCCGCCGGATCACCGGAATCGCTGGTGACGACGACGACCACGTGGTCCCGTCCGTACGGTCCGGCTCGGTCGTGGCCGCGCACCTCCGACCGGGCGCACGCCGCCAACGCCGCGGGGGTCGCCGCCGGATCGGCGCCGTCGCCGGCGAACCGCAACGCCACCACGGCGTCCGTCGACGACAACCGGGCGAGGACGCGCTGCAAGGCGTCGACGTCCGCCTCGAGCAGGTGCCGTTCGACCTCGGCGTCCGCCAACTCGGCGACGAGCGCGGTGTCCTCGGGGACCTCGAGTAGCGCCAGCAGATGGCCGGCGTCCTCCACGAACCGTTCGAGGGCCCGGCGCGCCGGCACATCGTGGCTCCGGGCGACGGTGGCCCGCAGGACGACCCCACCGGGGGCCTCGACCGCCACGACCTCGTCGTCAGCCCCGGCAGCGGGTCCGACGCCATCGGCCAGGGCCGCGGCCAGCCCCACGACCACCGCTCGCACGTCGGGCGCGCCGGCGCACCACAGGAGGCGGTGCGTCGCCTCGGCCACGGCGTCACGCAACGCCACCACGCACCCCGGCGTAGCGGCCGCACCTACCTCGGGCGGCGAACCGGCCGGCGCGGCGGGGACGACCTCGGGCGACGCCGTGATGCCCTGCGCCGCCAGGTGTGCGACCCGCGCCGCGTGGACCCCGGGGTCCTGTGTGAAGTACAGCTCGACGATGCGATCGACCATGGCCACGTCGAGCACCGCCGGCTCGTCGTCGTAGGCGGTGATGGAGCGCACCAGCTCGCACACGGCGCCGGGCAGGTAGGGGCGCAGGTCGCCGTCGCCCTGCTCGCGACTCATGCGGCGCAGGTGTGCCGGCGCGTCGGCCGTCACCTCGACGCCGGTGGCGGCGGCGACCCGGGTCAGGATCTCGTCGAAGGCGGCGTCCTCGATGGCCGGCACCAGCACCTTGGACCGGATGCGGCGGAAGAACGCCTCGTCGGCGAGGTGCGACGGTTCGAGGTTGGTCGAGAACACGATCTTGGTGGTGAGCGGGATCTCGAACTTCACGCCGTAGTCGAGCGTCAGGTAGTCGATGCTGCGGTCCAGCGGCACGATCCACCGGTTGAGCAGCTGCTCAGGGGTGAGCGCCTGCCGCCCGAAGTCGTCGATGACCAGGATCCCGTTGTTCGCCTGCATCTGGATCGGTGCCAGGTAGATGCCGGCATGCGGCTCGTACGTCAGGTTGAGCTGACCGGCGGTGAGCTCGCCGCCGACGATCACCGACGGGCGGCGGCACAGCACCCACCTGCGGTCCAGCCGCTCGGGTTGCGGGTCGATCGGCTCGTGCACCACCGGGTCGTAGACCACGACGATCTGGCCGTCGACGAGCACGGTGCGCGGGACGAGCACGGCGTCGGTGTGGATCCGGTTCAGGCGCTCGGCGATCGCCGACTTGCCGGTGCCGGGCGGCCCGTACAGGAAGATGGCGCCGTTGGCCCGCAGCGCAGGCCCGATCGAGTTGAGCAGCTTGTCGCCGATGACGAGGTCGGCGAAGGCGCGCCGCACCGTCTCGTGCGACGCCAACGCCGGGTGGTCCTGGGCCCGGACCATCGCCGTGTAGTCATCGAGCGACACGGGCACGGCGCCGGCGTACCGGCTCAACGCCAACCGCTCGTTCACCTGCTCGTGGCCGAGGTCGGTGACGGCCACGAAGTAGTTACGTCGCTCGCGGCCACGCACGTCGATCAGCTGGTTGTGGCGCAGCTCCTCGATCGCCTGCTCCATCACCATCGGGCTCACGCACAGCGTCTCGGCCAGCTCGATGGTCGAGCTGTGCCCGTCGAGGTAGGCCCGCCGCAGCACGAGATCCTCGAGCACCGACCACGGGATGTGCAGATCCTCGAGGTCGGCGGGTTCGTGGGGCAGCTCGTCGACATCCATCACGCGCATCCTCCTGGCACGCTCGCCGGCAGCACCGCGCCGCCGTGCACCGCCAACTCGGTCAGCTCCGCCGCGTCGGGCACCATCGGCCGCCCGAAGGCGTAGCCCTGCGCCACCGTGCAGCCCAGACGCCGGAGCACGGCAACCTGTTCTTCGGTCTCGACGCCCTCCGCCACCGTGGCCCGACCCAGCGACTGCGCCAGGCGGATCGTGGAGCGGACGATCGCCTCCTCCACGCCGCCGCCGCCGAGCCCCGCCACGAAGGACTGGTCGATCTTGATGATCTCGATGGGGTACCGGGCCAGGTCGCGCAGCGAGAAGTAGCCGGTCCCGAAGTCGTCGACGGCGAGGGCCACGCCGAGCTCGGCGATGGCGGCCAACGCCTCGAGCATCCGCAGCTCGTCGGCCAGCACCGCCGTCTCGGTGACCTCGACGCGCAGCGAGCTCGGGTCGAGGTCCCACGCCGCCAACCCGGCGCGCAGCTCGTCGGCGACGTGGCTGCGCGCCAGCTGCACCGGCGACACGTTGATCGAGACGACCGGAGCGGCAGCGCCGAGCTGGCGCTCCCACACGGCGCGCTGGCGGCACGCCTCGGCGATGACCCAGCTGCCGACCTCGGCGATCAAGCCGGAGCGTTCCGCCGCCGGCAGGAACTGGTCGGGACCGAGCAGCCCCCGCGACGGATGCTCCCAGCGCACCAACGCCTCGACACCGAACAGCGCGCCGGAGTCGAGCAGCACCTCGGGCTGATAGCGCAGCACCAGCTCGTCGCGGCGCACGGCCCC
>JAGQTE010000535.1 GCA_020439175.1 Acidimicrobiales bacterium
ACCGTGACACCGCCGAGCGGGTTCGTCGTCGTCGCATCGGTGGTGTTGACCGTCAGGCCGCCACCGGGAGCGAGCGAGGCGTTGGCCGTCGTCTTCTGCGACGCAGCGACGGTCACCGCCGGAGCGCCACCGAAGGTGGAGCCGCCGCCGTTGTACTCGTCGTTGTGCGAGCCGTCGGGGTCCTGGTACCAGACGACGTAGTCGCCCGGCGGCAGGCCCGTGGCCTCGAACTCGCCGTTCGAGTCGGTGAGCACCTTGGTCACGAACGTGTTCGTGTTCTTGTCACGCACACGAGCCCACACGCCGGCGAGCGGGTCGCCGGTGCCGTCCTCGACGACGGTGCCACCGATGGCGCCGTTGCCGAGCGGGGTGAAGCTGGACTGCAGCGTGAACGAGGCGTCGTTGCCCGAGGTGTTCGGCAGGTTCAGGAAGTCGATCATCGACGCCTCCATGAGGGCGCAGTCGAAGCCGGGCTCGTCGACCGGCACGACGTTCATGCCGAAGTCGCCGCGCACGATGGTGGCGAGGTTGCCACCCGGCGCCGCCGGCGAGCCGGTGAGCGAACCGCTGGTGCCCGTGGTCAGGTTGTCGATGACGATCGGGTTCGAGCCGTCGGGCGCTCCGATGCGGCACTGGCCGATGCCCTGGACGACGATCTTGATCGTCACCTTGGCCGAGTCCATCGTCACCTCGCCCGAGCCGAAGTCGGGGTTGACCGACCCGGTCCAGGGGAAGCCCTCCGGGATGATGCTGACGACGGCCTTGATCACCGTGCCCGGGCCGAGGATGGCCGAAGCGTCGAACGACACGGTCTGGTTCTGGAACGTGGCCGTGGTCACCGACACCGAGCCGTCGCCGGCGACGGAGCCGTTGAACTTGGGCGTGATGTAGAACTGGTTGCCCGAGGCGTCCTCATCGTTGTCGTTGGCGTACGAGCAGCCCTGGCCGGTGCCCGTGTCGGGCGTGGTCGGGTTCAGCGACGAGTGGTCGTACAGGCCGTCGAGGTCCTGGTCGACGCCGTCGTTGCACTCCCACACACCCTGATAGCCGTCCATGGCCTCGTTGGTGTCGGCCTGGTTCGTCGGGTTCTCCACGAACGCGCCAACCGGGTAGTTGGTGCCGGCGATCGGATCGCACTCGGCGTCCGCGCCGTCGGTGAAGCCGTCACCGTCGTTGTCGAGGCCGTCGTTGCACGCCCACGGACCCAGCAAGTTCGGGAACTTGAACGACAGCGGCGGATCGCCGTCAGGATCGGCCTTGTTCATGATGAAGGTGCCGCCCTTCACCGTGAACGTCACGGCGCCCGGGTTGTTCACCACCGCCTGCGTGGGCGAGGCGGAGAACAGCACCAGGCCGCCCAACATCGCAGAGAGCGCACCAACCAGCGCCACCCTGCTCCTCAATCGTCTCGTCATGGTTCCCCCGTGTCGGTCGCCAACCACCGAACGGCTGGCTGCTTGGACGACCCTGACACACGCACGCGGAAGGGAGCGCTCGCCGCCAAGAGTCGGGCACGAGTATGGCAGGCGTCACCCCACCCGTCCACGTCGCGCGGGGAGATTTCCTGCTCAGCGGTCGAGTGCGGCGCGCTGGAGCTGGCGGAACGTCAGACCCTTGTCGGTCCGCGGCTCGCCCGGCAGGCCGAGCACGCGCTCGCCGATCACGGTCCGCTGCACCTGGTCGGTGCCGCCGCCGAGGCGCGACGCCCACTGGTACAAGAAGTGCCCCTGCCAGGACCCACCCCCGTAGGCGTCGGCGTGGTCGAGGGTGGCGTCGGCGCCGAGCAGCCCCATGATCAGATCGCCGGTCGCCTCCTGGTGCCGCGACATCGCCAGCTTCAGCACCGAGCTCTCCGGCCCGGGCTCGCGGCCGGCGCTGACGGCGCTGCGCAGCCGCCAGGCCAGGTAGGTGATGAGCTGCACCCGGGTGTGGAAGCCCACGAGCGCCTGGCGGGTCGGCGCGTCGTCGCGCAGACCCCGCCGATCGGCGAGGGCCACGAGGTCATCGAGCGACAGCACCGCCGTGTTGCCACCGATGCTCACCCGCTCGGAGGTCAGCGTGGTCATCGCCACTCGCCAGCCGTCGTCGACCGGGCCGAGCCGATCGTCGTCCGAGAGGCGCAACCCGTCGAGGAACACCTCGTTGAACTCCGCCGAGCCGGTCGCCTGCCGCAGGGGTCGCACCTCGATGCCCGGTGCACGCATGTCGACCAGGAAGCAGGTGATCCCCCGGTGCTTGGGCACGTCGGGGTTCGAGCGCGCCAGCAAGATGCCCCAGTCGGCGGCGTGGGCGTGGCTGGTCCAGACCTTCTGCCCGTGGATCACCCACTCGTCGCCGTCGCGCTCGGCGCGGGTCTCGAGGCCGGCGAGGTCGCTGCCGGCGTTGGGCTCGCTGAAGAGCTGGCACCACACCTGCTCGCCGCGCAGCAGCGGCGCCAGGAACGCCGTCTTCTGTTCGTGGGTGCCGTGGGCGATGATCGTCGGACCGACCATCCCGATCCCAACGGAGAACAGGCCCGACAGCAGCATGGCCATGCCCTCCTCCTCGGCGAAGATCGCCTCGAAGACCGGACCGAGACCTCGGCCGCCGTAGGCCTCCGGCCACCCGATGCCGGCGAAGCCGTGCTCGGCGCGACACCGTTGCCAGGCCCGGCTGGCGTCGATGAAGCGGGCGTCGCGCTCGTGGTCGATGACGCGTGGGGGCCAGACGCCGACCAGGGGCGTCACGTCGGGCGCGTGCTCGGCCAGGAAGGCTCGCACCTCGGCCCGAAAGGCCGCCTCGGCCGGGGTGTCGTCGACGTCCATGGCGCACTCCTCCGTCCGATCCGGCGTGGATCGACCACGACCGGTACCGGCAGCAAAACGAGAACCCGTTCTAGTCCGCGACCGGCGGCGCCGCACGTCGACCGCGCCGCCGCACCGACCAGGCGCCGTCAGGCGCGCCCGTTGCGCAGCACACGCCCGGGGCGCTCGCCTGGCCCGCCGTCGACGACGGACCCGTGACGTGCCACGACGGTGCCGCGCACCAGGACGGCGTCGATCCCGACGGCGTCCGCCACGAGGCGGTCCTGTCCGGCGGGCAGGTCGTGCACCCGCCGCAACGGTCCGGCCGCCACGGTGGCAGGGTCGAACACGACGACGTCCGCCGGCGCCCGCTCGACCAGGCGGCCGCGCCCGACGAGGCCGAAGGCGTCCGCCGCCTGGGCCGTCAACTTGTGCACGGCCTCCTCGAGGGTGAGCGTGCCGCGGTCGCGCACCCAGTGCCCGAGCAGATGGGTGGAGAAGCAGGCGTCGCAGAGCTGGCTGGCGTGCGCTCCCGCGTCCGAGAGCCCGAGCACCGTGCGGTCGCTGGCGAGCAGCGGCGCCACCTCGTCGTCGTCGTAGTTGTAGGCCGCCAACCGGAACCGGGTCTGCAGGCCCGACGCCACGGCGAGGTCGAGCGCCAGCTCCGTGGCGTCGACGCCGAGCGATCGCGCCGCCTCGGCCACCGTGCGCTCCTCGAGCGACGGATCGCCGGGGACGGCGGCGATGACCGTGCGGTCCCAGCTCGCCTGCAGCGCTCCGGTGCGGCCGTCGGCGAACCGGCGGCGCAGCTCTGCCCGCCACACCGGATCCCCGTAGACGGCGAGCTTCGCCCGGTCGTCGGCGGCGGCGCTGACCGGCGCGAACTCCGGCATGGACTCGAAGGGGAACGGCTCGGCGAAGGTGAACTCGAACTGCAGCGGCCGGCAGCTCACCTGCGGCAGGACCCGCAACCCGCGGTCCTGGAGGGCGATCGACTCGCCGAGCATCCATGCCGGCACCCCCTCACCGGTGTTCGCCAGCAGCGCCGTCCACGACACCGTGCCGCCCGTGCGTTCGGCGATGGCGCCGAACTCCTCGAAGAACAGGCCCGGGCCGACCGTCGCCTGGACCACACCGCCGCCGATGTCGCGCAGCGGTGCGCACAGGGCCAGCACTTCGTCCAGCTCGGCGGCCCGGCTCGGCACCGGCCGACCACCTGCACCCAGGTGCGTCGTCGACTTCGACGTGGCGAACCCGACGGCGCCGGCTCCGATGGCCTCGACGACGGCGTCGCGCATCGCCGCCACCTCGTCGTCGGTCGCTGCACGGGTGGTCGCCGCCTCGCCGAGGGCCCACAGCCGCAGCGGGGTGTGCCCGAGCAACGCCGCCACGTTGATCAGGGGCCGTTGCGCCTCGACGGCGTCGAGGAACTCGGGGAAGGACGCGAAGCCCCAGTCGTCGCCGAGGCCGGCCTCGAGCGCGGCGGCGCTCATCCCCTCGACCTTCTCCAGCGTGCGGATGATCTGGTGCCGGTCGGCCGGTCGGGTCGGTGCCACGCCGAACCCGCAGTTGCCGATCACGACCGAGGTGACGCCGTGGACGGGCGACACGCTGAGCGTCGGGTCCCACAGCACCTGGGCGTCGTAGTGCGTGTGGATGTCGACGAAGCCGGGGCACACGATCCGGCCCGTGGCGTCGATCACCTCACGCGCCTCGAGCGACGCGGCATCGAGCTGCCCGATCGCCTCCACCACGCCGTCACGGATGGCGACATCGCCCCGGCGTCTCGGCGCACCCGTGCCGTCGATGATCTCGCCACCGGTGATCACCACGTCGAACATCGGTCTCGCCCCCACATCACCGGCGACGACCGACGTCGTCACCCCATGAACAACACCAACAACATAAACAACATCTTCCGCAGCAAACGCACTTGCACCAGAGCACACTTCTCGTGCAAAATGCGCACCCGCAACAGCTCGACCTCCGTCGTCGAGCCACCGGCACCCGTCGATGCGCCGCCACCCTCGAGGAGCGGCTCCGACCCTCCGGCACCCGGACCTACTGGACGGGATGCAGCGACCGGGCTATGTTGCGGCCTCGTTGCGAATGTTGCGAAGCTGTAACGAACAGCCCGCCGCACCGAGCGTCGACTCTCATGCCAGCGAACCGCCTGCACCCCAGCCGCCCGACCAGCGGCCCTGTCCGCCCCCGACTGCGCCGCCACGCAGCCGCGACCGCCATGGTCGCCGCGCTCGTCGCCGTCGCCAACGTCGCTCCGGCCGTGTCCGCCGCGCCGACGCAGGATCCGACCCCCGCCGAGGCTCGCGCCCGCCAGGACGAGATCCGTTCCGAGAAGGCTCGGCTGGCCGAAGAGCTCGAGCCGCTCAAGGCCACGCAGGCCGAGATGGAGCAGGCGCTCGCCGTCCTCGACGAACAGGTGCGGGCCCAGCAGGCGCGAGCGGACGACGCCCGGCGCGCCGCCGACGACGCCCGGCAGCGCGCCGAGGACCTGCTGCGCCAGCAGCTCGCCACCGAGCATCAGATCGACGAGCTCCAGGGCCGCCTGCAGGAGCGTGCGGTCAGCGCCTACGTCAACCCCGACGGCCGCATGGACGACACCGAGCGCCTGCTGTCGGTCGACGACATCTCCGAGCTCGACCGGGACAAGGCGCTGCTCGACGCCGTGAGCGGGTCGACCGAGGACATCACCGACCAGCTGCGGGGCCGCAAGGAAGAGCTCGCCGACCTGGTCGACGAGCAGCGTGCCGCGCAGGCCGAGGCCGAGGAGTGGCAGGCCACCGAGGAGGCGGCGCTGCGCGAGCTCCAGGCGGCCGAGGAGAACCAGCAGCGCATCAAGACCGTCTACGACGAGCAGGTCCGCGGCATCGACGGCCACATCGCCGGCCTCTCCGCCGAAGAGGCCGAGATGGAGAAGATCATCACCGACGCCGAAGCCCGCGCCGCGGCGCAGGCCGAGGCCGATCGGCGGGCCAACGCCGCGCTCAGCGGCGGGAGCTCCTCGGGCGGCAGCAGCTCGAGCGGCGGCGGCGAGCAGGCCTTCAGCGGTCCGTCGCAGATCACCGGCACCGCCGGACCCGGCGGCTGCATCTGGCCCTTGCCCGGTGCCAAGGTGTCGCGCGGCTTCGGCGGCGGCCACCCCGGCATCGACATGTACGCCCCGCACGGTTCGCCCATCTATGCATCGGTCGCCGGCGAGGTGATCTTCGCCGGCTGGAACTCGGGCGGCTACGGCAACCTCGTGCTCGTCGACCACGGCTCCTTCGTCACGGCCTACGCCCACCAGAGCCAGGTGGCGGTCAGCGTCGGTCAGCAGGTCGGCCAGGGCCAGCTCGTCGGCTACGAGGGCTCGACCGGGTACTCGACCGGCCCGCACCTGCACTTCGAGGTGCGCGTGAACGGCTCGGCCATCGATCCCGACGGCTGCCTCGGCACCAGCACCTGAGCGCCCGCTCCTCCCTGCGCACCCGTTCGTTCTGCGCACCCCGTCGTTCTGGTAGTGAACCCGCGTCGAATTCCGACCAGTTGCACTACCAGAACGGATGTGTCGCGGGGGCTTGCCTCTTGAACGAACGTTTGATTAGCTGTCCGGCGACGAGGACGACGCCGGCCGCGCCGGCGCCAGGAGGTTGGTCATGACAGCGATCGAGGCACCGATGGAGCTCGACTTCTGCGACGTGCGTCTCTACGACGACCCGTGGGAGACGTACCGGTGGCTGCGCAACAACGCGCCGATCTACCGGGACGAGGCCAACGACCTGTGGATCATCTCCAAGCACGAGGACGTCTTCACGATCTCGCGTGATCCCGACCGCTTCTGCAACCGCTTCGGCGTCCGCCCGGTCATCGCCGGCGACATGTCGATCATCACCCTCGACGGCGATCAGCACACCCGCACCCGCCGCCTGATCAACCAGGGGTTCACGCCGCGCCGGGTCCGCGAGCTCTACCCGCACATCCAAGAGCTGTCCCAGGAGCTGATCGAGCAGATCAAGGAGAAGGGCCAGGTCGACTTCGTCGAGGACTTCGCCATCCACATCCCGCTCATCATCATCTGCGAGCTGATGGGGCTCGACCCCGAGCAGCGCATGGCGATGTACCGCTGGAGCGACGCCATGATGGCGGGCGACGGGCACATCGAGGCCGACGACCCGGTCCTGCACGCCGCCGCCACGGCCTTCGGCGAGTACGCCGAGATGTGCCTGACGCTCATCGCCGAACGGCGCGCCAACCCCGGCCAGCACGATGACCTGATCGACGTGCTCACGTCGGCGTTCGACGACGGCGCGCTGACGAAGGAGCACCTGGCGCTGCAGGGCATCGACGAGGAGCGCGCCGCCGAGATCACCGGCAACCGGCTGGGCGACGACGAGCTGCTGTCGTTCCTGACGGTGCTGCTCGTCGCCGGCAACGAGACCACCCGCAACGCCCTCAGCGGCGGCCTGCTGGCCCTGAGCCTGTTCCCCCACGAGGCCGAACGGTTCGTGGCCCACCTCCACGACGACGTCTTCCTCGACAAGGCGGTCGACGAGCTCATCCGCTACGTGTCCCCCGTCATGGGCTTCATCCGCACGGTGACCGTCGATCACACCTACAAGGGCGTCGACTTCAAGGAAGGTGACCGGGTCCTGCTGCTGTACCAGTCGGCGAACCGCGACGAGGACGTCTTCGACCGCCCCGACGAGCTGATCCTGGACCGGGATCCGAACCCGCACCTCGCCTTCGGCATCGGGCCGCACTTCTGCCTGGGCGCCAACCTGGCCCGCCTCGAGGTCAAGACCGTGCTGCAGGAGCTGCTGCACGCCATCCCCGACATCCGTGTGACCGAGGACGCGCCGTTCGACCGGGGTGCCTCGTCGCTGGTCATCGCCATCCAGAGCCTCCCGGCGCGCTATACCCCTGCCTCGGAGGCCGAGGGCGCCTGTCCGGCCACCGCCACCAGCGGCGGCTGCCCCGTCGCCCACTGACCCGCCGTCGACCGGCCCACCGCTGGTCGACCGGCTGGAGCCCATCATGTCGACCAGCACCCCCACCGAGGCACCGTCGCAGCGCGATCGCATCCTCGACATCGCCTTGGCGCTGATGGCCGAGCAGGGGGCGAGCGGGACGAGCATGCGTCAGCTGGCCAAGGCGTGCGACCTCAACGTCGCAGCCATCTACCACTACTTCCCGTCGAAGGCCGAGCTGCTGCGCTCGGTCATCGAGGAGCGCCGCTACGGGCTGCGGCTCCAGGAGCTGCCGGTGGTGGAGATCGACCCCGACCCGCGCCGTCGGCTGGTGATCCTCATCGAGACGATCTGGCGGGGCGCGCTCGAAGAGGAGGCGATCTGGCGGTTGCTCCTCGGCGAGGGCCTGCGGGGTGACGAGACGGCGCTCGCCGTTTCGCGGGAGCTGCTCGACGTGATCGAACCGGCGCTGCGCGAGTGGCTCGGCACCCTGTTCGACGACACCGACCTCGACAACGACGCCATGACCCAGGTGATCATGTCGCAGCTGTTCAGCTTCTTCGTCACCCATCTGTTCCGCCCCGACGCGGAGCGCGCCGCGCGCGTGCACCAGCAGGCCGAGGCCATCGCCACCCTCGCCTTCGGCCCGACCTCCCGCTGAGCCCGGCGTCGGGTCATCCCGCGCCGTCGGGCGTCACGGTCCATACTGCGGCCGTGAACCACCGCGCGCCGTGGCTGGTGCTCGACGCCGATGCGGCACTCGCCGCCGTGCTCGCCGACGCCGTCGGTGAGCTGCACGCCGGGGTCTCCGGGTTGATCCAGATCCGGTCCGCCGACGACGCCACCCGGCAGGCGTTGGCCACGATCTGCACCGTGGCGGAACGGCACGGCACCCGCGTCGTGCGATGGCCCTCGACGGACCCGATGCCATGGCACGAGCTGGACGTGCTGATGGGCGCCGCAGCCGGGCAGGGCACGGCCGTGCTCGTGGTCGCCGAGGCGCTCGATCGCCGATCGCGCTCGGACCGTGCCGGCCTCACCGGCGCGGCGCTGCGGTCGCTCCGGCGCGCCGACCGCCTGCAGCTCGTGCTCGGTCCGCACGACGCCGGCACCCGCCGGCGTGCGCTCGACGGCACGGTCGAGCTGCACCGCCCCGGCCTGCTCGTCGTCGCCACGGTCGACGCGCCCGTGACGGCGACGATGCCGGTCGACGAGGAGGATGATCCGACGACCGTCGCCGAGCGGCGGGACGTCGACGAGTGGGTCGGTGCGCTGCAACCGGCGCCGGCGCTGCGCAGTGCCGTCGCCGCGCTCGACGAGGCGGCCGGGCTCGGACCGAGCGCCACCGCCGCCGCGCTCGAAGGCCTGGCGCTCGCCCAGGCGCTGTACGGGCGCGATCGGGCGGCGTCAGCGGCCCTGGCGTTGGCCAGCACCGCCGGGGCGCCCGCCACGGATCGGGCGCTCGCGGCGGCGCAGGTGGCAGCGCTGCGCGCCGTGTTGCGCCTCGACGCCTCCGAGCTGCGCCGCGCCGTGGCGGCGCGCCACGACGCGCTGATCGTGGCGCGCGAGGTGACGGGCATCGGGCCCGGCGACGTCCCGATGCTCGACGGGATCACGGGCCTCGCCGCCGTCCTCGGCGTGGCACCCGATGCTGCGGCCCGCGCCCCGATCGGTCCCGTCGACGCCACGCTGCTCGCCCTCGCCGACCGACTCGGTCCGTCGGCGACCCGCCGGGTGCCGAGCGGTGTCGGCGACGAGTCGTCCCAGCTGCGCGCCGCGTGCGCCACCGCCTGGTCGGTGCTGTCGCGGTCGGATCTCGGCATCGCGTGGTGGCACGTCGCCCTCCTCGCCTGCTGGCCTCAGGCCCGCGCCGCCGGCTGGGACGAGACCGGCGACCTGCTCCGGGCGGCGCAGGCCTTCTTCAGCACCCAGGGGTTCACCGCGCTCGCCGCCGAAGCGCGTGCCGCGCTCCGCGCTCAGGGCGAACGGGTGCCACGGCAGGGCCGTGGGTCGAGCGTCGTCCCTGCCGTGCTGGCCCGCTGCGGCGTGACCAGCCGGGAGGTCGACGTGCTGGCCCAGCTCGCCGGCGGCGCGACCAACAAGGACGTGGCAGCGGCGCTGTTCGTGTCGACCGGCACGGTCAAGCACCACGTCGCCAACCTGCTCCGCAAGACCGGCCTCGCCAACCGGCGCGAGCTGGCGGCGCTGGCGCGCGAGCTGGACCTCGGCGCCGCAGCGCCCCCTATGCTCCGCTGAATGGTCTCCGAGCTGTTCGACCCGCAGCGGTGGGAGCCCGTCGAGGGCTTCGCGTGCACCGACATCACCTACCACCGCGCCGTCGACCAGGGCACGGTGCGCATCGCCTTCGACCGGCCCGAGGTGCGCAACGCCTTCCGCCCCGGCACCGTCGACGAGCTGTTCCGCGCGCTGGACCACGCCCGCCAGACGAGCGATGTGGGGTGCGTGCTGCTCACCGGCAACGGCCCGTCACCGCGCGACGGCGTCTGGTCGTTCTGCTCGGGCGGCGACCAGCGCATCCGGGGCCGCGACGGGTACCGCTACGCCGAGGGCGACACCGCCGAGTCCATCGACCCGGCGCGCACCGGGCGCCTGCACATCCTCGAGGTGCAGCGGTTGATCCGCTTCATGCCCAAGGTCGTCATCGCCGTCGTCCCCGGGTGGGCCGCCGGCGGTGGCCACAGCCTGCACGTCGTCGCCGACCTCACCCTCGCCAGCGCCGAGCACGCCCGGTTCAAGCAGACCGACGCCGACGTGGCCAGCTTCGACGGCGGCTTCGGCTCCGCGTACCTGGCCCGCCAGGTCGGCCAGAAGTTCGCCCGGGAGATCTTCTTCCTGGGACGGGAGTACTCGGCCGCCGAGGCGCACGCCATGGGGATGGTCAACGCCGTCGTGCCCCATGCGGACCTCGAGGCCACCGCCCTGGAGTGGGCCGCCATGATCAACGGCAAGAGCCCGACGGCGCAGCGGATGTTGAAGTTCGCCTTCAACCTGATCGACGACGGCCTGGTGGGCCAGCAGGTGTTCGCCGGCGAGGCGACCCGGCTGGCGTACATGACCGACGAGGCGGCCGAGGGGCGCGACAGCTTCCTGGACAAACGCGACCCCGACTGGTCGGCGTTCCCCTGGCACTACTGACGTCCGGCCGAGCACGCGCATGACCCTCGCCCTCGGCATCGACGTCGGCACCTCCAACGCCAAGGTGGTGCTGGTCGATCACGACGGCTCGCTGCTCGCGTCGGCCGAGCGCCCGCTGGAGACCGTGCGGGACGGCGACGCGGTGACCCAGGATGCCGAAGCGCTGTGGCAGCTCGTGCTCGCCGCCGCCGGCGAGGTGCTCGACGCCGTCCCTGGTGCGGCGCGCGCCGTCGGCGCCGTCGGATGCTGCAGCCAGTACTCGTCGATCGTGCCGGTCGACGGCGACGGCCGGCCGACGGCTCCGATGCGCACCTACTTCGACCGGCGTGGCACGCAGCGGTGCTACGACGTGCTGCGCGACCATCCCGAGGCCTTCACCACCTGGACAGAGCGACACGGCCTGCCGCCCGTCGGCAACGGGCTCAGCCTGGGACACCTCCTGCACATCCTCCACGACGAGCCGTCGGTCGCCGCCGCCACCGCGTGCTACCTCGAGCCGATGGACTACGTGGCCGCGCGGCTCACGGGCTCGCCGCGCGCCACGCAGGCCACGATGTTCACGGCGCAGCTGTGCGACAACCGCACGCTGGGGACCACCGACTACGACGACGACCTGTGCCGCCTGGCCGGGGTGCCGACCGCCGTGCTCCCGCCGCTGCTGGCCCCGAGCGACCCCTGCGGCGTCGTGCAACCCGAGGTGGCCGACGTGCTGGGACTGCGCCACGACGTGACGGTGGCGGCGTCGATGAACGACAGCCACGCCGGCGCCCTCGCCACCGGCGCCTGCACCGCGGGGCAGGTCGGGTTGATGATCGGTACGACCGCCGTCGTGTTGGCGGCGGTGGACCGGCTCGTCGTCGACCTCGAGCACGAGGTGCTGTCGATGCCCACCCCGGTGACCGGCACCTACCTGGTGTGGGCCGAGAACGGTGTGGCCGGCAAGGCGCTCGACCACGTGCTCGAGCACATCGTCTTCGCCGATGACGCGCTGGCCGACCACCGCACCGAGGACCGGTTCGCCGCCCTCGACGCCACCGTCGCCGACGTGGCACCCGGCAGCGGCGGGGTGCTGTTCCTCCCCTGGCTCGCCGGGTCGATGGCGCCGGCCGCCGACCACCGCGTGCGTGGCGCGTTCGTCAACCTGTCCCTCGACACCCGCCGGGTGGCGCTGGTGCGCGCCGTGCTCGAAGGCATCGCCCACAACGCGGCCTGGCTGCTCCCGGTCGTGGAGTCGACGGCTGGCGCGCCGGCGGAGCGGGTGGTGTTCGGCGGGGGCGCGGCCCGCTCGGCGGCCTGGTGCCAGATCCTGGCCGATGTGCTCGATCGACCGGTGGCACCACTCCTGGACCCACACCACGCCATCGCGCGGGCGGTGGCGCTCGCCGCGCTGCACGGTGTCGACCAGGTGGCCGCCGACCCACACGGCGTGGTGGTGCGCACGGCGGACGCCTACGATCCGGACCCGGTCGCCCACGCGGCGTACGCGCCGGTGACCGAGCAGTTCGTCGCCGCCTTCGCGGCGCTGCGCCCGATCTATCAGACCCTGAACCGCTGACACCGCCGTCGAGGCCCGGCTCGCCGCCGCCCGCCGGCACGAAGGAGCCCCCAGATGAGCCACGACTACCCCTACGCCGATCGCTTCGGGGTGCAGCGGACCCTGCCCGAACAGGGCCGTCCCCGCGACGAGGTGCTGGCGGAGCTGGCGACGATGGCCTCCGAGGAGGACACCACCTGGGAGAGCGGCAAGTGCTCCGGCACGATGTACTGCGGCGATCACGAGCACTACGACTTCATGACCGAGGCCTTCGGCAAGTACGCCCACATGAACGCGCTGCAGCGCGACATGTGCCCGTCGGCCACCCGCTTCGAGGGCGAGATCATCGCCATGACCCTCGACATGCTCAATGCCGACGCCATCACCGACGGCGAGCCCGCCGGCATCGTCACCACGGGCGGCACGGGCAGCATCCTGCACGCCATGCTCGCCTACCGGGAGCACGCCGCCATCCACCGCGGCGTCGACCGGCCCAACGTGATCAAGCCCGAGACCGCCCACCCGGCGTTCGACAAGGCGTGCCACCTCCTCGGCATCGAGCTGCGCAAGGCGCCGGTCGACCCCGACACGACGCTGGTCGACGTCGACTGGGTCGCCGACCACATCGACGCCGGCACGATCGCCACCATCGGCTCGGCGTGCAACTACGGCTACGGCACCGTCGACCCCATCGAGGCGCTGTCGGACCTGGCGCTCGAGCGCGGCATCGGCCTGCACGTCGACGGCTGCCTCGGCGGCTGGATCCTGCCGTGGGGTCAGGAGCTCGGCTACGACATCCCGACCTTCGACTTCCGCCTGCCCGGCGTCACGTCGATCTCGGCGGACACCCACAAGTACGGCTACGCCTTCAAGGGCACGTCGGTCCTGTCGTTCCGGGACAAGCAGTACCGCAACGACCAGTACTTCTTCCTCACCGACTGGAGCGGCGGCAAGTACTGCTCCCCCGGCATCGAAGGCTCGCGCTCGGTCGGCCTGCTGGCGGCCACGTGGGCGGCGATGGTGACGATCGGCCGCCAGGGCTACCTGAACTATGCCCGCGAGATCTTCGAGACCGCGTACGCCATGCAGGACATCGTGCGCAGCCACCCCGAGCTGCGGTTGATGGGCACGCCGACGTTCTGCTTCAGCTTCACGTCGGACGCCTTCGACATCTACCACGTCAACGACTTCATGCGGCAGCGAGGCTGGCGCTTCAACGGCCAGCAGTACCCGAACTCGATCCACATGGCGGTCACCCGGCCGCAGACCCAGCCGGGGCTCGTCGAGGCCTTCGCCGCCGACCTGGCCGAGGCGGTGCCCTACGCCGTCGAGCACGCCGACGAGGCCCCGGCCAGCGGCGCCATCTACGGCGGCGTCGTCGGGGGGCTGACCGACGAGGCCGACGGCTTCATCAAGATGGTGATGGCCGACATGATGGACCGTCACCAGGCGATCCCGGGCTGAGCGGCACCATCGCCCGAGGCGGTTCGGCACCATGGCCCTGACCCCGTTCGAACCCGCCGCCGTCGCCCTGCGCGACGTGGCGCTGGCATACGTCCAGGACGAGCGCGGTGTGCGGGTGGAGGACTACGTGACCGTGCTCGCCGCCGCCACCGGGGAGGCGGCGATCGTGGCGAGCGGCGTCATCGACATCGAGCACAACGAGCTGACGCCGGGCGCGGCCGTGTTCGGCGACGCAATCAACGAGGTGCTCAGCGGGGACGCCACCGACGTGACGGCGGCGCCCCCGACATCCGTCGCCGGGGCGCTGCGCGACCGCGTCGCTCCCGGCGTGACGGGGCTCGACGCCCTTCCCTCGCTCGAGCGGTGCTACCGGTTGGTCGCCGGCGCCGTCGGGGAGGTGCCATGGGGCCAGGTCGCCGTGACCGTGCCGGAGGAGCACCGCCCGACGGTGCTCCCGCTGCAGGCGGCCTTCGACCTGCGCCCAGCGGTCGTCGCCGTGTGCGCACGGGTCGACGACGAGGTCCGAGCCGGCAGGCTCCCGTCGGTCGAGGGTTGGGACCGCCACGTGCTGTGCGCGCTGGCGCTCGGCTCGGCCATCGAGCAAGCCCGAGAGGCGCTCGACCCGGCGACGGCGCTGACGCTGGCGTTCGAGGTCACGTTCGGCATGGCCAAGACGGTGCCCATGTCCCAGGCCGCCTTCGACGCCGCTGCAGCCGACACCTGACCGCAGCCCGGCCGGGGCAACGAGTTTCCGGCCCGAGACGGGCACCGGTAACATGGCCGTTCCCTCGGGGGTGTAGCTCAGCTGGCTAGAGCGCTTCGGTCGCATCGAAGAGGCCGTGGGTTCGAATCCCATCACCTCCACTTGGTTGGTTCACCGGCGCTCGGCGGCGGTCCGCGTCAGCCGGCGCCGCGAGCGATCGGCGCGATGCGAGCCCCGGTGAGGCGCACCAGGTCCTCCATGGCCAGCTCGATCTCGAGCCCTCGGCGACCGCCGCTCGCGAAGACCGAGTCGAGCGCGGCGACCGAGTGGTCCACCACGGTGGGAAGCGACCGCTTCTGGCCGATGGGGCTGATGGCACCGAGGACGTAGCCGGTGGCGCGCTCGGCGTCGCGGGCCGGAGCCAGCACCGCCCGCTTGGCGTCGACGCAACCGGCGAACCGCTTGAGGTCCAGCTGCGCCGCCACAGGAACGACGGCAACCGCCAAGAGGGCGTCCGCCGCCACGATCAACGTCTTGCACACACGAGCCGGGTCGACGCCGAGCGCGTCTACCGCCTCGTCCCCGTAGCCCGAGCGGGATGGGTCGTGCACGTAGCGGTGGACGCGGTGCCCGACACCAGCGCGCTGGACCGCAGCGAGCGCAGGGGTGGCGGCGCCGGTCGTCATCTGCGCATGGTGCCACTCGAGGCACCTCCGAGGCCCGACGGTTTCAGACGGGCTGGACCTGGATCCGTCGTCGGTGCTCGGCATGGACGACGAGTGTCCGCAGGTCGTCGGGATCGCTGGTGATGATGACGACGTCGTCGATCGCCGAGCGGGCGTCGGCAAGTGCCACGACCGTCGCGTCGACACCCGACGGAGCCGGATCCGCGCCGTCTCGGCGGGCCATCGTTCGCAACCTCCCGGCAGCGTGACCGAGGTCTTCGTCCACGGGCTCGATGGCGACGAACGTGAGCAGTCGCTGCACGTGGTAGTCACGTCCCGGATGCCCGGAGAGCAGGCCTTCCGACAGCACCACCGCTGGCACCGCGAGGTCCTCGACGCGTTCACGCAAGGCACGGAGCCGGGCTCGGCCCCGTTCGGTCGCCGGCGACAACGCCGAGAACGAACCGGTGTCCAGCACGGCAACCCGCACTACGCGCTCCGCTTCGAGGCGCGTCCGGGTCGGGGCTGATCGGCCTCCACATCACCGACGCCCGTCGCAGCCTCGACCCAGCTTCGGGCAGCCGCCATCGCCCGTGCGGATGGCACGCCGTGCTCCTCGTCGAGCGCATCGAGGTGCGGAGCTCAAGACGCGACGGTCCCGGCGGAGCCTGGCCATCCCGCCCCACGTTGCCGACGCGTTACACGTCCACCTGTCGACGCCAGGGTGGGCCCAGCCGGGCAAGGACGGCTTGGTGTTCACATCGCCCGTGGGCAAACCCCTGCACCTCGACAGCTTCCGCAACCGTGTGTGGAACCCGGCGACGATCGAGGCCGACGTAGCACCGCTGCAAATTCACGACCTGCGTCACACCTGTGCCTCCTTCGCGATCGCTGCCGGCGCCGACGTGCTCGTGCTGCAACGAATGCTCGGCCACGCCTCGGCGGTCATGACCCTCGACCGCTACGGCCACCTCATGCCCGGCCAGGCCGAGTCAGTCGCCGAGCGGCTGAGCATCGCCGCCATGCGCGCCTGAGGTCGGGTCCGACATCGGCCGTCGCCATGAGGGGGTCTCTGGCATCATCGCCAGGTGCGACCTAGCGATCCTCGTTCGCTGCCGGGAGACCGACATCGCTCGGTGGCGCGTTTGTCTTCGCGATCCTGCTCGGGACGCTGATCTGGTTCTACGGGCCCCGTCGGGCCTATGCCGTGGCCTTCGATGGCAGCACGGTGCTCTGGCAATCACCGATGGCCTCCCGGCGGGTGTCGATTGAGACCGTGACTGCCATTGAGCCTCACACCTCGCAGTTCACCCCGATCGAGCCGGCACTCGTGCTTGCGGATGGTACAGCCCTCGTAGTCGTGGTCTCGGGCGCGAAACAGCGGCGCGATTTCGCGGAGTTCTGCACACTCCTCGTGCAGCGTCGACCTGAAATCGCCGTCCGTTGGCCGGCGGCTTGAACACGGGCTCGTCGTTCACGGCGGCTTCAACCGAAGCACTTCGCCTGATCCCGTGAGGCCAGACCCGTGCACACCGTAGGCCCGGTGATGATCTGTGTGTTCGCGATCTTGGTCGGTCTCACACGCGACGCGACCGTGGGTCGGGCGTGGGCATAGGGAGTATGAGGTCGCGGACGCATCGGAAGTCGGTCGAGCAACAGATGGCGCGGGTAAACGTGAACGAGTTCCGGACGGCCTGCGTTGCGAAGGGCGAGCCCGTTTCTGACGCGTTGGGGCGACTCGTCACGGCCGAGCTGCGACGCCGGAGCACAACGCGACGACGTTCGACTCCGGCGACGACGCTGACGTTGTTCGACGAAGAGGAGGCGTGAGTCGATGGCGCTCTCACGGCGAGGCCGAGCCGGCGTTCCCGTCACAGCCCCGAGATAGCTTGCGGCGATGGATCGAGAGCGCGCTGGGCGGGTGCTCGGCATGTTCGAGAAGCGAGGTGACGTCGAGCCGCTGGCCAGCGCTGGGCCCGCAGCTGCGGAGTCCTGTCTCGATCGCTCCCGGGACCGTCTGGCGGCAGCAGAGTTGCTGCTCGGAGCGGACCTCTGGGAGTCGGCCTTCACCAACGCTTACGACGCATACCGCATGGCCGCGGAGTCGGTCGTGCTCGCGCTCGGCTACCGCGTGCCGGCGGTCGCCGGTGCACATCGCATCACGATCGACATCGCTCAGGCGGCCTTGGGTGAGCAGGCTGACGCTTTCGCTGGCGCGGCAGCCGAGCGGTTCCGCACCGGCCGTCACGAGGCGGAGTACTTCGACCCTGACCGCCCGGTTGAGAAGACCGAGGCCGACGCGCGCTGGGCCGTCGACAAGGCGAGCGTGGCGATCGCTGCGGTGGAGGCGGCGCTCAGCTGAGGGGCTGCCCGCGCCGCAGCGGTACGTCCACCAGCGGACGGCCGACCACCGTGTCGTGGAACGACCCCGAGCCGGTCTCGAGCCAACGGGCGTTGCGGATCGTGATCTGGATTGGACGCCCCAGTCGGGCTTCCAGCGGGCTCGTCGCGCCGAAGAGCGCGTCGCGATCGGGTTCGCCGAGCACCAGCACGTCGATATCGCCGACGGGCCGGGGTCCTTCCTCTCCCCGGTAACGGGCCGCCCACGATCCGAAGATGAATGCCCGCTCGACGCCGGCGACTCCATCGAGGGCATTCGCCAGCAGATGCGGAATGCCGAACGCCTTCGTGAGCACGTCGGCGAGTCCGACGTAGTAGGGGCTGCTGGTGTTGGCACGGATGAGCCGCGTTCGCCCGACTTTCCGGCTGGTCAAGAGTCCAGCGGCTTCTCCTCGCTCGACCTCGCGGTGTACGGACGCGTACGGGATGCCCGTGCGGACCGCCAGCTCGGACATGCTGACCTCCACCTCGGGATCCCCCAGAAGGAGCGCGAGCAGCTCCGCCTGCTGCTGTGAACGCAGGATGGGGAGAAGTGGGGGCGGGGGCGATTTATCCACGACTCGGATGATATTATCCAAGTTGCAGATATAACACCATCCGGTGGGTGCCTGGATTCAGCTGGCGTCGCAGGCCCCTGAATCGGTGTCCGCAAGGCTCGTACAGCGTTCACGGCCGACATGATCAGCACGATGGCGACAACGATCCCCCAGACAGCGAAGAAGAATCCGTCGGGTTCGCCCACGAGCGCCATGCGGATGACGACCGGGATGTACACGACGAGTACAGCCGCCCACATCAGCGACGCTCGGAGCGCGTGGCGCCGTGCGAGGGATTCCGGGGCCGTGCGCACCTCGGTGATGCTCGACAGCGGTATCCGCACGCTGTTGTGCTCGGGCACGAGCCGCAGCCACCACAGCTCGGTCGGCGCGAGCACCAGTGCCCCGTTGCCACGCGCCTGTCCGGCACCTCGCGACGTGAGCCGCAGCGTGACGGTTGCCGTGTCGACTCGTTCGATCGCTCACTGACCCCCCGCACCGCCGGCCGGTCGGAACAGCAACGCCACTGCTCCCGACGACAGCTCGCGGCGGCCGACGGGCTCCAGGTCGAGCGATGAGCGCAACCCGTCGAGCAGCCGGGGCCCGTGGCCGGCGATGACCGGGTGCACGACGAACTCGTACTCGTCGATCAAGCCGAGGTCGGCCAGCGCCAATGGCAGCGTCAGGCCGCCGAGGGCGATCCTGCCGCCCGGCTGCTCCTTGAGGGTCCGCACCGCCGTCGCCAGATCGCCCTCGAGGAGCTGGGCGTTCCAGTCCACGCTGTCGAGGGTCGACGACACGACGTACTTCGGGGCGGCGTCGATCGTCTCGGCGAACGGCACCATCCAGTCCGCCATCCACTCCGGCCAGACGCCCGGCGCCGCCGGGCGCCACGCCTCCTGCATCATCTCGTAGGTGACCCGGCCGTAGAGGAGGGCGTCGGCCTGCGCCAGCTGTTCCGCCCAGTACCGGTGATGCTCCTCGTCCGGGCTGACGGCCTCGTGGTCGCAGCACCCGTCGAGCGTCACGTTGATCGCGTAGCGGATGGGTCGCATGGGTCCTCCCCAGATCGGTCGCAAGCGACGATCCTCGCACGCGGCCCCGGCGGCGTGGCGTGGCGTGGGGACGGTGATCCACCGAGACCGACATCGACTTGGCCGGCGACGGCCTTCGGCTCGGGCGCTGCCTCAGCCGGATCCGGTG
>JAGQTE010000536.1 GCA_020439175.1 Acidimicrobiales bacterium
CCTCGACCACGCCGCCGGCCTGCGATTGCAGTCCTGGGTTCGTCACTGTCAGGGTCGTCGGCACGTATGGCTCGGTGACGTCGGTGCCGACGATCAGCACGGGCGTCTTGGCCAAGGGGCCGACGAGGTTGAGCAGCCCGGCGAAGGTCATGTCGGAAGCGATCCGCAGCAGCCGCTCGTTGCGGGTGGGTCGGGTGACAGCGTTGGCGTGGAAGAAGTCGCCGCCGCGGTAGATGACGTCGGCGCGGTTGGCCATCAGCGGCCCGGGGAGGTCGATGCGTCCTCCGACGTCCCACCGTCCCCCGGTCAGGGCATCGGCGGCGGCGGCGTAGTTGGTCAGTCCGGCGTCGAAGGTGACGCGACCTCCGGCGTCGACATCCACGGTGCCGCCCGACCCGTCGACAGTGGACTCGACGGTGAACGGCCCGGTGATCTGCAGGGTCTGGGAGTCCTTGACGGTGAGTCGGGCATCGACGGCGAGCGTGGTAGCGCCCTTGGCGCCGTTGGTGATGGAGCCCTGATAGTCGCCGCCCAACCCCGTATTGGGCGTCGAGCCGGTAAGCCTCAGGCGGCCGAGACTGGGTCCGTCGACGACGACGTCGCCGGGCAGAAGGGTCGCCAGCGACATCGAGACGTCGGCGTTGCGCGCCCCGACGCCGGTCGTCGCGGTCTTGCCCACGCGCAAGGTGCCGGCGACGAAGCCACCGCCGATCGTGATGGGACTGGGGCCGCCGATCGTGAACGTGTTCGCCGCCGGCACGACGATGCGGTTGATCCTCGTGGACGTCGTGTTGTCGGCGATGAGCTCACCGCTCTCGCCCACGACCTCGTTGATCGTCGAACCGAACTCGGTGCTGGTCAGCCGGAAGGCGGCGTCGTTCGTGATGCGCACCGTGTTGAGGAACTCGCTCTGCTGCCAGAACGTGATGGAGACGTTCGTATCGACCAGCATGTCGGTGACCGACTGGCTGCGGATGCAGTCGGTCGCCCCCGGAACGCCGGCAGGTGACCAGTTCGCCCCGTCCGTCCACAGGGCCTCCGAACCGGTGGCGACCCAGTCCTTGCACGTCCCCGCCGCAGCGGCGGGCGGTGCCGTGGCCGTGTCCGCCACGACGCCGACCAGGGAGCCGGCGACCAACGCTGCGACGACCAGTAGGCACATCGCGCCGAGGGAGCGCTGCGTACGGCGGGCGCGGGCGCGCCAAGACCTGTCCATCACGTGAGGTACCTCCCGAGCACCGCCGGCGAGCACCGGCCGGTCGACCATACGGAGAGGACCCCTGCGGGCACATCCGTGAGTTCACGGATTCGCGCCCGGTTTCACGGCCGGCGGTCAGTTCACCCGGGTGAGGGTGCCCTGGCCGACGTCGGCGAACGTCGAGATCTCCACCGCCGTGGCGACGCCGTCCGGTCCGACGGTGAAGGCCACCGAGGTCGGGAAGTCCGGCAGCTCTGGCGACTGGGCGTAGGTGAACAGGTCGGCGTCGTGGTGCTCGAGCGGGAAGCGCATCTTGTCGGGACCCTCGAGGATGGCGAGGCCGTCGCCGTCGACGACCACCTCGACGTCACCCACGTACTCGTTGGTGTAGGTGCCGACGTAGGCGGCGTCGTCGCGCGCCGGCGTGTTCGTCGTCGCCGGGAGCTCCAGCGGCTCGCCGTAGATGTTGGCGAAGCGCTGGCCCCACACGTCGAGGTAGTCCTGCGACGTCGTGCCGGTGATCGCCTGCTCCAGGAAGGCGTCGGCGATGGCCTCGGGCACGCCGATCGGCATGCCGTTGGTCAGCACCACGATGCCGAGGTCGAGCTCCGGGATGAGTACGGCGGTCGTGGCGGCGCCGACTGAGAAGGCGCCGGAGTGGTTGAGCCGGCGGTACCCGAGGGCATCGGTCTCGGTGCTCCACCCCAGTGCGTAGAAGCCAGGCTGCCCGCCGAGGACGGCGGCGGGACGGCTGACGATCCGTGGTGTCGTGGCGTCGACGAGGGCGTCGCCGTCGATGATCTGCTCGCCGTCGAGCTTGCCGTCCGCCAGCAGCAGCCGGATCCAGCGCGCCAGGTCCTCGACGTTGGAGCTGACGCCGCCGGCGGGCGCCTGGGCGTCGGGCAGCCGCTCGAAGGCGGGCGTCCACGTGCCGCCGATCTCGACGTGCAGGTCGGCCCGGTTGTCGCGGGCGACGAAGTCGTCGTGCCGGGCGCTCGTGGAGGTCATGCCGGCCGGCTCGAACAGGACGGACTCGGCCAGCTCCTCCCACGTGGTGCCGGCCGCTTCGGCCGCCAGCTCGCCGCCGGCCGTCAGACCGAAGTTCGAATACGAGTAGGTGTCGCGGAACGGCGCCAGCTCGACCAGGCGGAGCCGGCGCAGGATCTCGGCGCGGTCGTAGCCGATCGCTTCGAGCTCGTTGCCCGCCGCACCCGGCAGCCCGGTGCGCATGGAGAACAGGTCGGCGTAGGTCATGTGCTCGCTGACCCACGGGTCGGCGAGCTCGAACGAGTCGGTCTGCTCGCTGACCGGCTCCTCCCAGGCGATGGTGCCCTTGCCGACCTCGCCCGACACGACGGTGGACGAGATGGGCTTGGACATCGACGCGATCTGGAAGACGGTCTGGGCGTCGACGGCGTCGGTGCCCTCGGCGTTGCGTACGCCGTAGCCCTTGGCGAAGACCACCTGGTCGTCGTGGACCACGGCGACGGCGACGCCGGGCACCCCCGTGCGCTCCATGGCGTCGCCGACGATGGCGTCGAGCTGCCCGGTGGCCGCCTCGACCTGCGCCGCGTCGAGCGTGGCCGGCCGGCCCTCGGCCGCCGGTGTGGACCCGGGCGTCGTGCCGGCAGCGTTGCCACCGCCGCCGGTGCCGTCCGTGGTGCACGCCGTCATGGCCAGCCCTGCCGCCAGCACGACGGCGCCGAGTGGGCGCACGCCGCGCCTGGTCATCGTTCGCACCTGTGCCATCGCCGCGCTCCTCGCCTCGCTGATGAGCGACGAGTATCGCGTGTCGCCACGGACGGGCACGATCAGCCGGAGGGTCAGCGCAGGGTCGGGTCGACCGTGACGAGCACCTTGCCGCAGTCCCGGGAGCGCTCGAGCATGGCCAGCGCCTCGGGTGCGTCCTCGAGGGCGAACCGGTCGGTGATCAGACCGCGCAGGTCCCGCCGCATCAGCAGATCGATGGCGTCGGCGAAGCGGGGCGGGTACTCGATCGAACCCCGCAAGGTCAGCTCCTTCATCAGCACGAGCAGGAAGCTGGTCGGCACCGGCGCGTAGTGGAGCCCCACGATCGAGACGCGGGCACCGACGGCGGCGTGGTCGACGATGTCGCTGAGCACGGCGTCGACGCCCGACGCCTCGACGAACGCCGCGGTCGCCGCCGTCGGGCCGAACATGAACGGGGCGCTCCCGTGCAGCGACGCCAAGGCGTCCCACACGTCGTCGACCGTCGGGTCGATCGCCGCCTGTGCGCCGAGGTCGAGCGCCAGGGCGCGCCGGGCGGGCGACGGTTCGACGGCCACCACGCGCTCGTGGCCGCGGTCGACGAGGGTGGCGATGGCAGCGAGCCCGATCGGACCGCACCCGAACACGGCCACACCGTCGCCCGGGCACACCTCGGCCTGGTCGGCGGCGTGCATCCCGACCGCCAGCGGCTCGGCCAGCGCCGCCACGTCGAGCGCCAGCGCGTCGGGCACCTGATGCAGCCGTCGGTCCGCCTCGGGGACGTGCAGCAGCGGGGTGAGCCCACCCTGGGGTGCGCCGTTGCCGATGCGGTCGAGCTCCGCCATGCCCGGCTGGACGACGACGCGATCACCGACACCGACCGAGCGCACCTCGGATCCGACCCACGCGACGACACCCGCCAGCTCGTGGCCGAGGCACATCGGTTCGGGACCGGGCCCTGCCACACCGCCCATCCGCACGTAGCTCACGTCGCTCCCGCAGATGCCGCAGGCGGCGACGCGCACCAGCGCGTCGCGCGGCCCAGGGTCCGGCTCGGCCACGTCGTCGACGCGCACGTCGCCCGGACCGTGGATGCGCACCTGCTGCACGTCGTCGACCTCCGGCTTCGTCGTCTGGCGTCGCTGCACGGTGGTCACCCCATGTGGGCGATGGAAGCGTGCAGCTCCGCTGGCACGATAGAGGTGGCGGCGACGCCGTCTGGTCGCATGTGATGTTCAGCAAGCGTTCACTCCTTGTCCCTCCTCGCGCCACGGGCGTTTCGTCTGGCGCGCGTACGGTGCCGGCGACCACCCCGCGACCCACGGAGCTGACCCATGGTCGAAGCGATCCTCGTCGGCATCCTCGGCAGCGTCGCCGCTGCCCTGGTGCACGAGCTGCTCGACGTCTGGCGCCGCCGCACCACCGCCTGACACCCGCACCGCGTCCGCCCCGAGCAGGGCGGCGATGAAGCTGCCCGATCCGACGGCGCCGGTCCGCAGCGCGGCGCGCTGGCTGGGCGACGCCCGGGGACGGCGGGCCCGGCGCGCCTCGGTCGCCGGCGACCGCGCCCACATCGAGGTGCGCGGCGTCGCCGGCCCGGACGCCGACGAGCTGCACCAGGCCTTGCGCACCGCCCTCGAGAAGCTCGAGGCCGTCAACTGGGCCGAGGTCGACGCCGTGCTCGGTCGCGTCGTCATCGCCTTCGACCCCGGCGCTCTCGAAGCGGACGACCTGATCTCGGTCATCGAGGACGTCGAGGACGCGCACGACGTGGCCGGCGAGCGGTTCCCCCACGACCGCCCCGACCATCCGGCCGACATCGAGCCGGTGCAACGCCAGGCCGTCGCCGTGGCGGCCGACGTCGTCGGCCTCGGCGCTGTCGCCGCCGGACAGCTCCTGCGCCTCGATCGCATCCCGGCGGAGATCCCCGGTCTGTTCTCGCTCGCCGACAGCCAGCCCCGCGTCCGCCGGTTCGTGGAGGACCGTCTCGGACCACCGCTCACCGACGTCCTGGTCGCCGGCACGAACGCGCTGGTCCAGGCCCTCGGCCAGGGCTCGCTCGGCCTGCTGGTCGACGTGGCGACCCGCGGGTCGCTCGCCACCGAGCAGCTGGCGCGCCGCCAGGTGTGGCAGGCCCGTGAGCCGGACCTGATCGAGGGGCGCGTCAGCGTGCGCAGCCACATGGCACCGATCCCGCCCCGAGACGCGGCGCTGCCGAAGGGACCGATCGAGCGGTACACCCAGGGTGCCGCCGTGGCGTCGTTGGGGTTGGTCGGTACGACGTTGGCGCTGTCGCGCAACCCGCGACGCGCCGCCGACCAAGTGCTGTTGAGCGTCCCGAAAGCGGCGACGTCGGGCCGCGAGAGCTTCGCCGCCTGGCTCGACGTGGCCTTGGCGCGGCGCGGCGTGCTCGTCATGGACCCCGCCGCGCTCCGACGGCTCGATCGCGCCTCGACCCTCGCCATCGACGCCCGGCTGCTCTCGGTCGGGCGATGGGTGGTCGAACGCATCGAGCTGGTCGACGAGGGCGCGACCACCGATGTCTGCACGGCGCGGGCCCGGGCCCTGCTCGACCCGCAGCAGCCGACCACCCGCCATCGACGCGGCTCGTGGGTGCTCGAACCGTGGGTGTCGGATCCGCGAGCGCCGCGCGGCACCGATGCGCGCGCCCGGCGCGCTCGCCGAGGCGGGCGCAAGGTGCTCGGGCTGTGGCGCGGCGACGCGCTGTGGGCCCTGGTCGTGCTGGTGGAGGACCCGGAGCCGCAGGCGCTGGCCCTCGTCACCGCGGCGCGCGACGCCGGGCTCGAGGTCATCCTCGCTGGGGGCACCGAAGGCATGGCGGCCCGGCTCGGCGATGTCGGACGGTGGCGGGCGAGCGACGTGGCGGACGAGATCCGCATCCACCAGCGCGCCGGCAACGTCGTGCTCTACGCCAGTGGCCGAGCGCACCGCGGCCTGCGCAGCGCCGATGTCGGCATCGGCGTGCAGACACCCCACCGTCGGGCGCCGTTCGGGGCGCACGTCGTGATCGACGAGGGGCTCGGCCAAGGGTTCTTGCTGATCGACGCCGTGCGGCGCGCCCGGCGGGTCAGCCGCCGCAGCGCCCTGCTCGCCGCCACCGGGGCCGGTGTGGGGGCGGGATGGGCGCTGGTCGGGGCACCCCGCCTGGCGGCGAGCCGATCGATGCTGGCCATCAACGCCAGCGCCCTGGCCTCGATCGCCAACGGTGCCGCCGCCGGGCTCGGGCTGATCTCGACCGCCGTGCCGCGCGCCGCCACCGTCGAGCGGTGGCACGAGCTCGACGCAGCGTCGACGCTGCGCGCCGTGGGCAGCGACCCGACCGGGTTGACCGACCACCTGCGGTCCTTGCGCCTGGCGCAGGCGCCGCCCAGCCCGTGGCCCGAGCCGGTCGGCTGGCTGCGCGCCACCGTCGACGAGCTGGCCAACCCGCTCACCCCGTTGCTGGGCATGGGCGCCGCGCTGTCGGCGGCGGTCGGCTCCGCCACCGACGCCGGCCTGGTGCTCGGGGTGGTCGGCGTCAACGCGCTGGTCGGGGCGGCGCAGCGCGTGCAGACCGAGCGGGCGCTGCACGACCTCGACGCCGTCAGCGCGCCCGACGTCCGCGTCCGCATCGACGGCGCCGTGGTCGACGTGCCCGCCGAGCTGGTCGTCGTCGGCGACGTGCTCGAGCTCGAGGCCGGTGCGCGGGTGCCCGCCGACTGCCGGGTGATCGAGGCGCACGCCCTCGAGGTCGACGAGTCGACGCTGACCGGCGAGTCGCTGCCGGTCACCAAGTCGGCCCGTCCCACGCCGGGCGTGGCGGTGCCCGAGCGGGCGTGCATGCTCTACGAGGGCACGGTGATCGCTGCCGGGCACAGCGTCGCCGTCGTCGTCGCCACCGGCGTGGACACCGAGGCGGGCCGGAGCCTGCTGGCGGCGGGCAGCCCGCCGGCCACCGGCGTCGAGCAGCGGCTGCGGCGGCTCACCAACCTGACCCTGCCGGTCACGCTCGGTGCCGGCGTCCTGGCGACAGGGCTGAGCTTCGCCATGCGCCGGCCCACCCGAGAGGCGGTCGGCACCGGGGTCAGCCTGATGGTCGCCGCCGTGCCCGAGGGGCTGCCGGCGCTGGCGACGCTGGCGCAGGTGGCCGCCGCCCGTCGCCTCGCCGACCGCCATGCCCTGGTCCGCAACCCGCGCGCCATCGAGGCGCTCGGCCGCGTGGAGCAGGTGTGCTTCGACAAGACCGGCACCTTGACCGAGGGCACGCTGGCGCTGGTCGCCGTGTC
>JAGQTE010000537.1 GCA_020439175.1 Acidimicrobiales bacterium
CTCGTCGACGTCGTCGGTGCACGCCACGTAGTCGGCGCCCTCGGCCTCGCAGGCGGCGACGACGGCGTCGGCCTCGTCGGCGGCGCCGTCGGTCCGGGCCAGCAGCAGCGAGGCGGTGTCGGTGTCGAGGCCCATCGGACGCAACCGCTCGACGGCGGCGAGGGCGGCGCGGTCCATGAGCTCGAGGGCCGCCGGGCGCATCGCCGCCACGATGCGCGTGACCGCCCGCCCGGCGGCGACGACGTCCCCGAAGGTCGCCACGACCGTCGAGGCCGGCGGCGGTGCAGGGCGGAGGCGCAACGTGCCCTCGGTGATGATGCCGAGCGTGCCCTCCGAGCCCACGAAGAGCCGCTTCAGGTCGTAGCCGGCGACGTCCTTGATGGTGCGTCCACCGAGCCGCACGGCCGTGCCGTCGGCGAGCACGACCTCCAGGCCGAGCACGTAGTCGGTGGTCACCCCGTACTTCACGCAGCACAGGCCGCCGGCGTTGGTCGCCAGGTTGCCGCCGATGGAGCAGATCTCGAACGACGACGGGTCGGGCGGGTACCACAGGCCGTGCGCCGCCGCCGCCTCCTTCACCTCGACGTTGCGCAGCCCCGGCCCGACGACGGCCACCATCGCCGCGGGGTCGATCTCGATGGCACGCAGGTGCTCGGTCGACAGCACGATGCACCCGTCGATGGCGCTCGACCCGCCGGACAACCCGGTGCCGAGCCCTCGCGGCACGACCGGTACCCGCAGCCGCGACGCCACCCGCAGCGTCGCCTGGACATCCGCTGTGGTACGGGCGCGCACGAGCGCCGCCGGCGTTCCCGGGACGACCGGCGTGGCGCGGTCGGCTCGATAGGCGTCGACGACGTCGGCGTCGACCACGACCGGCCCCTCGCCGAGCTCGGCGAGCAGCGCACGCTGGGCGGCGGTGGCGTTCGGGACCGGCGGCATCGACCCATCCTGGCGCTCCGCCACGCCTGCAAACGCCATCTGCAGTTGTGCTGAAGACCGATGTCACATCGAAGAAGGGTTGACCCCACACCGGTGTCGACATATCTTTGAATCGAACATTTGTTCGTTTCTTGTTCTTCTCGTACGAAAGGAGCACCCATGGCCGATCTCGCTGCGGTGCTCGTCGAGTGCCGCGAACGGCTCACCGAATCCCTCGCCGATTGCTGTGCGGACGACCTCGCTCCCGACGAGGCCGACGAGCTCCTCCGGGAGGCGATCGCCGTCGAGCAGCTCGGTCACGCCGCGGTGCTTGCCCTGGTGCGACGTGCCATGGTGGGCGAGCCCTGGCGCCGGGCCGGCGATCGCTCCGCCCGCCACCACGTCGCCCGGCGGTGCGGTGTCTCGGTCTTCCGGGCCACGCAGGTGCTCGAGACCGCCGCACAGCTCGACGACCTCCACGAGGTCGCCGCTGCGGTCCGCTCCGGTGCCCTGTCGTCCAAGGTCACGCAGCTGGCGGCGGCGACGGCGACGCTTGCGCCCGACCGCCAGGCCGACATCCTCCAGTCGGCGCGTTCGGAGCCCTGGGTGGCGTTCAAACTCGCCTGCGACCGCATCCGCGTCGCCGCCGACACCCGATCCGATGCCGAGCGCCACGACGCGGCGCAGCGCGCCCGCCGCTGCACCGCCCGCACAACGCCCGATGGCATGTTCGAGCTCACCTGGTCCGACGCCACGACCGCCGGCGCCGCGCTGTGGGCGTTGCTGCAGCCCTTCATCGATCGCCGCGACCAGATCCTGCGCCAGGAACGCCCCGCCGACGGCGATCGCCCGAGCGCCGAGGCCATCGTCACTGATGCCCTGCTCGACATGGCGAGAGCAGCCTCGGCCGTCCCCGAGGGCCGAGAACGCCCCGGCGCACCGTCGCCGCCGGCTTCGGGGGCGAAGGCCAAGGTCATCGTGCACATCGA
>JAGQTE010000538.1 GCA_020439175.1 Acidimicrobiales bacterium
GCTCGTTCACGCTCGACCCATGCCGGCGTGCCGACCACCAGCCGCTGGCCGTCGACCGTGCGGTCCCACACATCCCAGGCGCCGGTGAGCAGCACCGCCACCTCCGGATCGAAGTTGTCGAGGCGTTGCTGCCAGATGGCCCGCCAGTCCTCGCAGACCTCGTTGACCTCGATGGGTACCCCCGCGGCGTCGAGCGGCTGGCCGGGGAGCAGGCCGCAGCCGATGACGGCACCCGAGTCGATGACAGCACCCGCGTCGGCGGCACCGACGAACCCGCCGACGGCGAGGCTGAACGCCATCGAGTCACCGGCGACGAACACCCGCACCGTGTCACCCGGCGCCAACGACGACGTCGGGGCCGACGGCGAACGGAGGGCGTCGGACGCGGCGGCGTCGCGATCCACACCGCCGGCGGTCAGCACCAGGAACACCAGCAGCGTCACGACCCCGGCGACGCCGAGGGCCGTGCCGAGCGTGCGCACCGAGGTCGACCACCGTCGCACCGGCTGCTCGAGCAGGTGGTACGAGACGACGGCTACGACCCCCGTGACGGCGAGCCGCGCCGCCAACAACGCACCGCCGTCGAGCTCGACACGTGTGGGCCACAGCCACACGAAGATCGGCCAGTGCCACACGTACACGCCGTACGACACCCGCCCGAGCGCCACGAGCGGTGCGACCGCCAACGCCTTGGTCAGGGGACCCTCGGGCGGACGGGAGGCGGCCGCCACCAGCGCCGCCGCCGACAACGCCACCAGGAAGAAGCCACCGCGGTACAGCCATGGCGACTGGTTGCCGTCGTGCGCCACCACGAAGAACCCGACGACAGCCACGAGGCCCACCGCGCCGATCGCCTCCAAGCGCTGCGCCGCCCGACGGTCGAGCACGATGCGGTGCAGCACCCACGCCAGCGCGGCACCGATCAGCAGCGCCTGGGCTCGGGTCAACGTGCTGTAGAAGTCGCGGCTCGGGTCACCGTCGGGGACATAGCTGATCGCCATCCACGCCGCCGACGCCACGGCGCCGCCCACCAGCGCTGCGATCCATCGCTGCCGCTTGACGCCCCAGGCCGCCAGCCCGGCCACGACCAGCAACGGGTAGACGAGATAGAACTGCTCCTCGATCGAGAGCGACCAGGTGTGGCGCAGCGGACTCGGCGGGCCGAACGCCGAGAAGTACGAGCGATCGGCGAACGCGTACCACCAGTTGGCGACGTAGAACATCGTGGCGATGCCGTCGCCGCGGATCTCACCGCGCTGGCCGCGGTCGGCGACGAACCGGGTGTAGATGCCGCTGACCAGCACCATGGCGTACAGAGCAGGGAGCAGGCGCCGGCCGCGCCGCGCCCAGAACGAGGTGAGCGACAGCTGACCGGTGGTGCTGCGCTCGCGCAGGAACAGCTCGGTGATCAGGTAGCCCGACAGCACGAAGAACACGTCGACGCCCAGGAACCCGCCAGGCAGCCATGACACCCCTGCGTGATACAGCACGACGGCCGCGACGGCGACGGCGCGGATCCCGTCGAGCGCAGGGCGGTACGGCATCCGACCCGGCGATCGCACCAGCGGGTCGGACGCCACGGCGTCGCGCTCGCCACCTGCCCGATCGGGCTGTACGCCGCTGACGACGGCCGTATCGGCAGAGGCCGTCGCGCCGGGCACGGCGTGCGGCTCAGGAGGGTCGACGTCGGTGGCCGGCACGGCTGCGGAGTGTACGGCTCACGAGGCGACCGACACGGGAGGGACCTGTTCGAAGAAGGCCCACAGCTCGGCCGCCACCCCCGCCGGCCAGGCGTGGCCGACGCCGCCCAGCTCGACGAAGCGCACCGTCGTCCC
>JAGQTE010000539.1 GCA_020439175.1 Acidimicrobiales bacterium
TCCACCACTACTACGACGCCGCGTCGGACGGCACCCCCACCCTTGGCATCACCGCGCTGGCCGACCTCGACGGCTGGCCCCTCGGCGTCGACGCCGGCTTCGCCCCCGCCCCCGATCCGGCGGCGACGGCCCCGGGCGTGTGGCACCTGACCGGCTACGCCGAGGACCTCCCGGCGCACGCGCCCGACGACGTGACCGTGGCCCTGCGCCGCGACGGCACCGTCGACGGCGGCGGCACGTGGTGGGCCGACGGCTCGGTGCTCGAGATCCGCGACGTGCCCGTCGAGACGTTCGACGGCACCACGCAGCTCCGGCGCTGGCGCCTGCTCGTCGACGACGACCTGGCGCTCGGCCGGGACGACCGAACGGCCACCGTACGCGCCGAGCGCATCGGGTCGGCGCCGCCGGTCGTCGCTGCACCGGCACCATCGCCGGCGGCTGGCCCCATCGACAACGTGACGACCGCCCCGGTGGCGCCTCGGTTCACGGGGTGAGCGAAGCCGCTCCGAGCGGGAAAGACGAGCGACGCCCGCCGACGCCGGGAACGGTCTTGGCCTGGCCGACGTTGGACAAGCCATGAGCGTGATCAGCCGGACAGCGCGTGCCCTCGTCCCCGCCGTGGCGATCCTCGCCGTCGGCGCCTGCGGCGCATCGACCGACACCGGCTCGGCCAACGCCTCCGCCGAGGCAGGCCCCGCCGCTGCCGCCGACGGGGGTGGCCAGGCGGCGCCGTCCTTCACGGCCACCAAGCTCGGCGGCGGTGAGCTGTCGTCGGCGTCGTTCGCCGGGACCGACACCGTGCTGTGGTTCTGGGCACCGTGGTGCACGACCTGTCGAGCCGAGGCCGACGACGTGGTCGCCGCGGCGGCGGCCCTGGACGGCAGCGTGCAGGTGGTCGGCGTCGCCGGTCGCGGCGAGGTGGCGGCGATGGACGAGTTCGTCGCCGAGACCGCCACCGGAGGGCTCACCCACGTCGTTGACGACGACGGCTCCATCTGGTCGTCGTTCGGCGTGGCGTCCCAGCCGTCGTTCGCCTTCATCTCCGACACCGGCGAGGTCGAGGTCGTCAGCGGGGCGTTGGGTGAAGCCAAGCTGACCGAGCGGATGCAGGCACTGGCAGCGGCCTCGTCGTGAGCGGTCGCCGCGTCGATCGCCTCGTCGGCATCTACCACGCCAACGGGACGCTGTGGGGTGAGCTCTCGTACTGGGTCAAGGCGCGCGTCGGCGGCGCGCACTGCTCGTTGTGCGACATCACCCACGGCTCGGTGCGCGAGAAGCCCGAGTGGCAGACGTGCAAGGCGTCGCTGCCGGTCCCGATGGTGACGCTGCACCTCGACGAGCGTGACGACGCGCTGGCGGCGTTCACCGACGGCCGCACGCCGTGCGTCGTGGCCGAGACGACGGAGGGGTTCGTGCTGGTCGTCGACGATGCCGAGCTGGCGGCGTGCGACGGGTCGCCGGCGTGCCTGGTCGAGGCGGTCACGACCAACGCCGCCGCCCTCGACCTCGAGCTGGGCTGAGATCGGCTGCGACGGCGGAGCGCCGGCGCGATCAGGCGCCGAGGTCGCTCAAGCGTCGACGGGCTCGGGCTGCTCGTCGCGCTCGCCTCGAGCGGCCGCCTCGAACTCGCGCTTGGCCTGCCCGATCCCGCGCGCCAGCTCGGGGAGCTTCTTGGCACCGAACAGCATCATGACGATGGCGAGCACGATCATCAGCTCACCCGGTCCGACGTCCATCACGCACCTCCGTGATCTGCCCGCCGATCGGATCGGTCGAGCGCACCGACGACCCTACCCAGGCGCGCAGCAGGAGGCGGCATCACCGTCGCTCACGATCAGGTTGGTGAGGCGATCGGCGTCACCGGTCTTGACGTACCACTCCCACTTGGCCCCGTCGGGGTCGGTGACCCAGGTCTCGACCTTGGTGGCGTAGCAGCACACCGTGTCGTCGACGCCGGTGGTCTCGAGCCCGTCTGCCGCCAGGCGCGCCTCGGCGGCGGTGACCTCGGCCGCGGTCTCGGTCTCGACGCCGAGGTGGTTGAGCGTGCCCCCCTCGGCGCCCTCGAACACGACGAGCTTCAGCGGTGGATCGGCGATCTCCCAGTTGGCGTACCCGGGCTTGCGCTTGGCGGGCTCGGTGGCGAACAGCCGCGAGTAGAAGTCGACGGCGGCGTCGAGGTCGGTGACGTTGAGGGCGAGTTGCAGACGGGACACGGGAACACCTCCGCTAGATTGATCGACGTTCGTCGATGCGTAGAGACTACCCACATATCGACGCTTGTCAATGTGACGAGGAACCACTCGACCGGGAGGCACCCATGGCGACCGCATCGAACGACGTCTGCTGCGCCCCGCTCGGCTCGGCGGCGCTCGACGAGGACCAGGCCACCGAGCTTGCGGCGCTGCTCAAGGTGCTGGCCGACCCGGCTCGGCTGCGGTTGCTGTCGATGGTCGCCACCGCCACCGACGGCGAGGCCTGCGCCTGCGACCTGGTCGAACCGGTCGGTCGGTCACAGCCGACGGTGTCGCACCACCTGTCGCTGCTGGTCGAGGCAGGGCTGCTGCGGCGCGAGAAGCGGGGACGGTGGGCGTGGTACTCGGTGGTGCCCGAGCGGCTCGACGCCATCCGGGACGCGCTCGCCCCGACAGGCGCGGGAGCACGCTGCTAAGTTCTCCGCCCACGGCGATGGGGCTCGCCGAAACCGCCTTCGGGCTGATGGCTCCTACCAACCTGCAGCGCAGCGCGCGTGCTTGGTAGGAGTGTGTTCGAGCCGGGGCCACCTCCTCAGGGCGCTGCGAGAGACGTCCGGCACGAGGAGCGCACGTGAACGACGCCGGGGGCGAACGCAGCCGGCTACGGCGCGCCGTCGACGCGCTCGGCGCCAAGGCACGGTTCGAGGTGGCCGATCAGGCCGACCTCGTGCGCTTCCTCATCCGGTGGATCGCCCTGGGCACGATCGTCGGCGTGCTCGCCGGGCTGGCCGGGGCCGGCTTCCTCGTCACGCTGCAGTGGGCCACCGACACCCGTGAGGCGACGCCGTGGCTGCTGTACCTGCTGCCCGTGGCCGGTCTGCTGATCGGATTGGCGTACCACCACGGCGCCGGTGCCGCCGCGCAGGGCAACAACTTGATCATCGACGAGATCCACGAGCCCAAGGCGTGGATCCCGCGCCGCATGGCGCCGCTGATCTACGGCGGCACCATCGCCACGCACCTCTTCGGCGGTTCGGCGGGCCGGGAGGGCACGGCGATCCAGATGTCGGGCAGCCTGACCGATTGGTTTGCCCGGCTGCTGCGCATCCGGCCCAGCGAACGTCGCCTGCTCCTGATCGCCGCCATCGCCGGCGGCTTCGGCGCCGTCTTCGGCGTACCGCTGG
Organism: Acidimicrobiales bacterium; assembly: GCA_020439175.1. Taxonomy (GTDB): domain Bacteria; phylum Actinomycetota; class Acidimicrobiia; order Acidimicrobiales; family Acidimicrobilacustridaceae; genus JAGQTE01. The sequence continues at coordinate 3,377 of JAGQTE010000539.1, forward strand.
CCGGTGCCGTGTTCGCGCTCGAGGTGCAGTCGGTCGGGCGCCTGCGCTACGACGCCCTGGTCCCGGCGCTCACGGCGTCGATCGTCGGAGACCAGGTGGTGCGGGCGCTCGGCGTGCACCACACGCCGACGCCGGTCATCGACGCCGTCGACCTGACGCCGGTGCTGATCGGCAAGGTCGTCCTGGCCGGCGTGGCGTTCGGGCTCTGCGCCCTGGTGTTCATCGAGCTCACGCACGGGTGCAAGCGGCTCTTCGCCGCCACCGTGCGGTACCCACCGCTGCGGCCGTTCCTCGGAGGACTCGGGATCATCGCCCTCACCTTCCTCGTCGGGACGCGCGACTACCTCGGCCTGTCGATCCCGCTGATCACCGATGCGCTCGCCGGCGCCGCCACGGTGGCGACGTTCGCCTTCGCGCTCAAGCTGCTGTTCACGTCGGTGACCCTCGGCTCGGGCTTCCAGGGCGGCGAGGTCACGCCGCTGTTCGTCATGGGCGCCACGCTCGGCGCCACGATGGGGCACCTGCTAGGGCTGCCGTTGCCTCTGGCCGCCGCCATCGGGTTCGTCGCCGTCTTCGCCGGAGCGACCAACACGCCGCTGGCGTGCACGATCATGGGCCTCGAGCTGTTCGGTGTGGCGCCGGTGGTGCCGCTCGTCATCGCCTGCGCCGTGGCGTACGTCTTCTCGTCGCACCGGTCGATCTACACGTCCCAACGAGTCGACACCCCCAAGCACCAGCGACGGGAGGCGGATCCGGCCTGATCGGGCACCCGGACGATCAGCCCTGGGCGCGCTCGCCCCGAGCCGCCGCCTCGACGATGGCGCCGACCCGACGCGCTCGGGTCTCGGGCTTGGCGGCGCTGATCACCCACCACAGCATCTGCTTGCGGGCGCTCGGCGGAAAGCCGTCCCAGGCCGCCCGCGCCGCCGGGTCGGCGTCGAGGGCGGCGGCCAGCTCGTCGGGTTCGATGAGGTCCTCGACGGGATCGAGGATGGTCCACCACCCGTTCGCCTGGGCCACCTCCACGGCGCGCCGGCCGGCATCGCGCATGAGGCCCGCCGCCTCCATGTCGGCGACGCGCTGGCGGTTCAGGCGCGTCCAGGTGCTCTTCGCCTTGCGGGGCGTGAGCAGCTGCAGGCCGCGCTCGTCGTCGAAGGTGTTGACCGTGGAGTCGATCCACCCGAAGCACAGCGCCTCCTCCACGACCTCGGGATACGGGCACCGGGGCCTACCGGTGTCCGAACGCCACGAGCACAGCCACACGCCGCGGGCGGTGTCGTGGTTGGCCTCGAGCCAGGCTCGCCACTGGGCGCGCGACTCGGCGTGGTACACGGGGTAGTCGAAGGTCCAGGTGGCGGGATGGTCCGAGGCGCTCGGCGGGACGGCGGGCATGGACGGCAACGCTAGAACCTGCAAGCGCTTGCACGTGCGCTGCTACCGTGCGGCGGTGGCCCCCGACCGCCGAGTGCCGACCCTGGCCGACGTCGCCCGCCACGCCGGCGTGCACCCGGCCACGGTGTCGCGCACGCTGAGCCGACCGGAGCTGGTGGCGCCCGCGACCCGCGCCGCCGTGCTCGCCGCCGTCGAGGCGCTGGGGTTCGAGCCGAACCTCCCGGCCCGCCAGCTGGCGCGCGGCCGCACCGACGCCATCGGCGTGGTCGTCCCCGACATCACCAACCCCTACTTCGCCGCCATCGTGCGCGCCGTCCAGCGCAGCGCGCACGACCTCGACCTGGCGGTGCTCATCGCCGACACCGACGGCGACCCGGCGGCCGAAGCCCGGGCGCTGGCGACCCTGGCGCGCCAGGTCGACGGCATCGTGGCGGTGACGCCGACGAGCGAGCCCGACGCCGGGCGGGTGCCGGTGGTGCAGGTGAACCGCCGGTCGCGTCGCACGCCGAGCGTCGTGGTCGACCAGCGCGCCGTCGTCGACCTCGCCCTCGACCACCTCGCCGCCCTCGGGCACCGGCGCATCGCCGTGGTGCGCGGGCCGGGCACCTACTGGTCGGCGGCCCGACGCGACCGTGCCGTCGAGCAGCGGGCCGAGCGCACGCCGCGCCCGAAGCTCCGACTCGACCCGATCGGCCCCGTCCCGCCGACGTTCGCCGGCGGCGTGGATGCCTTCGCGGCTGCGACGCAACGATCGACGGCGGTCGTGGCCTTCAACGACCTCCAGGCAGCGGGCCTGGTCGTCGCCGCCCATCGAGCGGGCGTGGCGGTGCCCGACGCCTGCTCGGTCATCGGCTCGGACGGCCTCGACATCGCCGCCATGACCGCGCCCGGCCTGACGACGGTGGCTGCGCCGCTCGACGCGCTCGGTGACATCGCCGTCGAGCAGCTCGGCGCGCTGCTGCGCGGCGAGGCCGCTCGGGGGGTGGTCACGCTCACGCCCACGCTGGTCGAACGCCACTCGACGGCCGCGCCGCCGAGGACGCGGTGATCAGGACCGCACGTCGGTGCGGGTGCGCCGCTTGATGGCAGCGAGCTCGATCCGCTCGTCGCGCTCACGGTAGAAGGGATCGAGCGGATAGCACCCGGAGATCAGCCCATGGCGCGGCGCCGTCGTGCAGTCGCTGAAGGTGCGGCAGACGGCTCGGCGGTCGACGGGCCGACCGGCGAGCAGGTCGGCGGGCAGCGTCGGGTACGACAGCGCCATGCGGCCGAGCCCGACGGCGGCTGCGTCGCCGCGCCGCACGACGGCCTGGCCCACGTGCCCGGCGAAGTCCTGCAGGTACGAGTAGCCGCTGCCGACGATGGCGACGTCGGGGTGCTCGTGCGCCAGCTCGGCGGCCGCCCGGATCATCGCCGCCACGTCGACGAGCGGGTCGTTCGGCGGGGCGTAGCCGTCCGAGGGCGGGAAGTACGCCGGCCGTTGCAGATGCGGGTTCGTGTACGGGCTGCCGGCGGTGACGCACACCATGCCGATGCCCAGCTCGCGCAGGCGCGCCACCACGGCGTGCGCCTCGGTGAGGTCGGGGGCGAGGCCGCTGCCGTCGCCCCCGAACGGCTGCCAACCGCGCGGCTCGAGCACGGGCCGGCCCCGGCCGTCGGGACCGGGCGCGAACGGCACGGTGTCGTAGATCGAGAGCCGCACACCGACGGCCAGGTCGGGGCGGCGCGCCCGCAGCTGCTCGCACACGCGCGTCACCAACGCCAGGCGATGGTCGAGCGACCCGCCGTACGGCCCGGGGCGGTCGCGCGCCGCCAGCAGCTCGTGGAGCAGGTAGCCGTGGCAGTGCTTGACGTCGACGAAGTCGAACCCGACGTCGGCGGCGAGCACGGCGGCGTCGACGTACCGGTCGGCGAGTGCGTCGAGCTCGTCGTCGCCCAGCACTGCGGCGGCGTCGGCGCCGACCCGTCGGTCGAGCTCGGGGTGGGTCCACGCCGTGCGCGGCGCCGGTCGCCCGTCGGGTCGGGACCA
>JAGQTE010000540.1 GCA_020439175.1 Acidimicrobiales bacterium
CGCCTGCGGCGTGCCGGCGAGGAGGTCGCCGTGGGCGGGCGCGACTGGGCCCGGTCGCGCGCCGGGGTCACGACCATCGGCGCGCGCGCCGCCGCCTTCGCCCCGATCCCCGAACCGGCGGCCGTGGTGGTCCTCGACGAGCACGACGAGCGCTATCAGGAGGAGCGGGCGCCGACCTGGCACGCCCGCGACGTGCTCGTCGAGCGCGCTCGCCGCGCCGGCGCCCCCTGCCTGCTGGTGTCGCCGTGTCCCAGCCTCGAGGCGCTCGCTGCCGGACCGCTGGTGACCCCGGCACGGGCACACGAGCGCGGTGGGTGGCCGATGCTCGACGTGGTCGACCTGCGGCGCGAGGATCCGATGCGCTCCCGGCTGCTGTCCGAACGGCTCGTGGACGCCGTGCGCTCCGACGCCCGGGTGGTGTGCATCCTGAACCGCACCGGTCGGGCCCGCCTGCTGGCGTGCGAGCGGTGCCGCGAGCTGGCGCGCTGCGAGCGGTGCGAGGCGGCGGTGGCGCAGGCCGCGGCGGGGGAGCAGCTCCACTGCGGGCGCTGCGGCCTCGACCGCCCGGTCGTGTGCCAGGCCTGCGGTGCCACGACGCTGCGGGTCGTGCGCTCCGGCGTGCGTCGGCTGCGCCAGGATCTCGAGGCGCTCACGGGCAGGCCCGTGGCAGAGGTGACGGCGGCGTCGCCGGAGGGCGCCCCCACCCGGGTGACCGTCGGCACCGAGGCGGCGCTGCACCACCTCGACGCCGCCGACGTCGTCGCCTTCGTCGAGTTCGACCAGGAGCTGCTCGCCCCCCGCTACCGGGCCGCGGAGGAGGCGATGGCGCTCCTGGCCCTGGCCGCGCGGCTCGTCGGCGGGCGGCGGGACGGCGGGCGCATCCTCGTGCAGACGGCCATGCCCGAGCACGACGTCGTGCACGCCGCACGCCTCGGCGATCCGGGCCGACTGGTCGAGGCCGAACGAGCGCGGCGCGAGCTGCTGCGGCTCCCACCGGCGGCGCCCGTGGCCGTCGTGTCGGGCGCCGCCGCCGAGGCGTTCGTCGCCGCCATCGACGTGCCGCTGGGCGTCGAGGTCAGCGGTCCGTCCGCCGACGGGCAGTGGCTGGTGCGCGCCGCCGACCACGATCAGCTGGCGGACCTGCTCGCCGCCACCCCCCGCCCGGCGGGCCGCCTACGGCTCAGCGTGGATCCGGTGCGCCTGTGAGGTGGCGTCGGTCGCGGGCTGCGGGAGGGCGACGGTCGTCCCGTAACGTGGAGCCCATGGCGACGTTCGACATCCGGATCATCGGCGACCCGGTCCTCAAGCAGGTGACGCGCCCGATCACCGACATCGACGGCAAGCTGGCCCAGCTGGCCACCGACATGCTCGACACGATGTACGCCGTGCCCGGCATCGGCCTGGCGGCGCCGCAGGTCGGCATCCAGAAGCGCCTGTTCGTGTACGACCTGCACGACACGCCCGGCGTGCTCATCAACCCGGAGATCGTCGAGTCCGACGGCGAGTGGACCTACAGCGAAGGCTGTCTGTCCATTCCCGGCCTGTACTTCGAGATCACCCGCCCGGACGCCGTGCTCGTGCGCGGCCGCGACCTCGACGGCAACGAGATCGAGCTCGAGGTCGACGAGCTGTGGGGCCGGCTGATGCAGCACGAGCTCGACCACCTCGACGGCACGCTGATGGTCGAGCATCTGAGCGATCCGCAACGCAAGGCCGCCAAGAAGCGGCTGCGCGAGCTGATGCTCGACCGTACGTCCGGCCCGACCGCGGTGATCCGCGCCGACGGCTCGGTCGAGGTCGACTGAGGCGACGTGGCCGACGATCCGACGAGGAGCGCGCTCGGCGCGCTCCCACCCCCGCCGCGCCTGGCCCGTCGACTCGTGTACCTGGGCACGCCCGCGGCCGCAGTACCACCGCTCGAGGCCCTCGTCGCCGCCGGCTTCGACGTGGCCCTGGTCGTGACGCGACCGGACAAGCGCCGCGGGCGACGGGCCGAGGCGTCGCCGAGCCCGGTCAAGGCCGCAGCGCAGGCGTTGGGCATCCCGGTGACCACCGACGTCGCCGAGGCAGCCGGCGTCGGCGCCGACCTCGGGGTCGTCGTGGCCTTCGGACAGATCCTGCGCGCCGAGCTGCTCAGCCAGCTGCCGATGGTCAACGTGCATTTCTCGCTGCTGCCACGCTGGCGGGGCGCAGCACCGGTGGAGCGTGCCATCCTCGCCGGTGACGCCCGGACCGGGGTGGCGGTGATGGGCGTCGCCGAGGGTCTCGACGAGGGCCCGGTCTACGCCGAGGTCGCCGTCGACATCGACCCGGCCGAGACGGCGGACGAGCTGCGAGCCCGACTGGTGGCGGCAGGCAGCTCGCTGCTGGTCGACACGTTGCGGTCGGGGCTGGACGCGCCCGTGCCGCAGGAGGGGGAGGTCACCTACGCCGCCAAGATCACCCCGGCCGACCTCGAGCTCGACTGGACCTTGCCGGCCACCGATCTCGATCGACGCGTGCGCGTGGGCGGTGCATGGACGACGTGGCGCGGCGAGCGGTGCAAGGTGTGGCGCGCCCATGTGGCCGACGTCGAGGTCGACGGCCCGCCCGGCGCCATCGCCGGCACCGCCGTGCGCACCGGTGCCGGTGCCCTGGCACTCGTCGAGGTGCAGCCCGCAGGCAAGGCGCGCCTCGACGCCGAGGCGTGGCTGCGCGGGGCGCGGCCCGGGCCGGACGAGCGGTTCGGCGCATGAGCGGACGACACCCGCGGTCGCGCCCGGCTCGGGACCGCGTCCGAGGCCTGGCGGTCGACGCGCTCGACCGGATCGACGAGGGCGCCTACGCCAACCTGGTCCTGCCGCCGATGCTCGATCGCAGCGGCCTCGACCAGCGCGACCGGCACTTCGTGACCGAGCTCGTGTACGGCGCCACCCGACGCCGACGGGCGCTGGACCACCTGGTCGACGCCCACCTCCGCCGGCCGCCGGACCGCACCACCCGCTCGGTGCTGCGCCTCGGGGCCTATCAGCTGCTCGAGCTGGGCACGCCACCGCACGCTGCCGTCGGCCAGACGGTGTCGGTCGCGCCCGAGCGGACGAAGGGTCTGGTGAACGCCGTCCTGCGCAAGGTGGCCACGACCGTCGGGCAGGGGTCGATCCGCTGGCCGTCGCTCGGGGTCGAGCTGAGCTACCCGGACTGGGTCGTCGACCGGTTGGTCACCGACCTCGGCCGGGCCGATGCCGAAGCGGCCCTCGCCGCCATGAACGAGGCCCCCGTGGTGACGACCCGCGCCGACGGCTACGTGCAGGACGAGGCGTCGCAGTGGGTCGCAGCCGCCGTCGATGCCCGACCGGGCCTGCGCGTGGCCGATCTCTGCGCCGCACCGGGAGGCAAGGCGACCGCCATGGCCGGCGACGGTGCCTTCGTCGTGGCCGCCGACGCTCGCCCCGGGCGCGCCGCCCTGGTCGCCGCCAACGCCCGCAAGCTCGGCTGCGCCGAGCGAGTGGCGGTCGTCGTCGCCGACGGCACGGCGCCGCCGCTGCCGCCCGCCAGCGTCGACCGCGTGCTCGTCGACGCGCCGTGCTCCGGCCTGGGCGTCCTGCGACGGCGGCCCGACGCCCGCTGGCGCGTGTCGCCCGGCGACGTCGAGGACCTGGCCGCCTTGCAGGTGGCGCTGGTGCGGGCGGCGGCGCCGCTCGTGCGTCCGGGCGGCCTGCTCGTCTACAGCGTGTGCACCCTGACCGAGGCCGAGACCGTCGGCGTCGACCGACGCGCCGCCGAGGCCCTCGCCGAGTTCGAGGCGCTCACGCCGTTGGGCGCGCCGTGGCGGCCGCACGGTCGCGGCAGCCTGCTGCTGCCGCACGACGCCGGCACCGACGGCATGTTCGTGGTGCGGCTCCGCCGACGCGGCGCCGCCACCGCACCGCGACCCGACGTCTCACCGGAGGACTGATCCATGGACCACGCCGCCGCGCTCGACGCCAAGATCCTCACCGTCTCCGACGGCGTGGTCGCCGGCACGCGCACCGACGCCTCCGGACCGGCGTTGGCCGAACGTCTCGCCGACGCCGGGTTCCGTGTCGTCGACCAGCGCGTCGTCGCCGACGGGCGGGCGAACGTGGGGGAGGCGATCGTCGAGCTGGCCGAGGGCTTCGCCGGCCTGGTCGTCACCACGGGCGGCACCGGCTTCGCGCCCCGCGACGAGACGCCCGAAGGCACCGCCGTCGTCCTCGACCGCCACGCGGCGGGCCTGGCCGCCGCCATGCAGGCGGCGCACCCGATGGCGAAGCTGTCGCGGGGCATCGCCGGCACGCGCGGGAGCGCGCTGATCCTCAACGTCCCCGGATCCCCCAAGGGGGCCGTGGAGTCGCTCGAGGCGGTGCTCGACGTCCTGCCGCACGCCCTCCGGCTGCTCGCCGGCGTCGACGACGCCCATTGACGGCCTTGGCCCGGCCGGCGGCCCGCTCGCTATGGTGGTCGGATGCGCAACGGTCGTGACGAATCCGACCGGTCCCGAGGCGACCGGCGGCGATCATGACCGATGACGAGCTGATGGCCGCAGCGCTGGTGGCTGCCGACACGGCCCGGTTCGACGTGGCACCACGGCCCTGGGTGGGTGCTGCGCTCGCAGCCCTCGACGGCACCGTGGTGACCGGCGCCACCACCGGTCGCACGGGACCCCACGCCGAGGTGGCGGCACTGGAGGCGGCGGCGTCGGCCGGCGTCGACGTGGTGGGCGCCACGATGGCGGTGACCCTCGAACCGTGTGCCCACCACGGGGTCACGCCGCCGTGCGCCGAGGCGCTCGTCGCTGCCGGCGTCGCCCGAGTGGTCGTGGCCCTCGAAGATCCCGACGAGCGGGTCGCCGGTCGCGGCATCGAGATCCTGCGCGCCGCGGACGTCGAGGTCGTCGTGGGCGTCGGGGCCACCACCGCAGCCCTGCAGTTGGCCCCCTACCTGCACCACCGCCGCACCGGGCGCCCGCTCGTCGTGTTGAAGCTGGCCCTGTCGCTCGACGGGCGCACCGCGGCCCCCGACGGGTCGAGCCAGTGGATCACCGGGTCCGAGGCGCGGCTCGACGCCCACCGCCTGCGCGCCGCCAGCGACG
>JAGQTE010000541.1 GCA_020439175.1 Acidimicrobiales bacterium
GCCTCGTAGATGGCGACGGTGCCCTGCGCCGCCGGCACGTCCGCGCCACCCGGAGGCGCACGGTGCAGATCCGAGGTGATCACGAGCCGACCGGAGGCGGGTCGGGCGGCCACGCCGGCGGCACCGACCTCCAGCGCCGCCAACTCGCCGGGCCAGCGCTCGATACGCTCACGGATGGCCCGCGTGGCTCGCGCCGCCGTGACGCCGAGGGTGCCGGCGACGACCGGCAGCCCGATGGCGAGCAGCCCGAGCTTCACCGACGCCCACGCCTCGGGCACGCCGCCCACGCCGTCGGCGTCGAGGCGGTCGGCGAGGTCGAGCAGCGCCTGCAGCGGCGCTGACGACGAGGCCTCGGTCACGTCAGCTGCGGTTGAGCAGGCTCAACAGCCGCAGGATCTCGAGGTACAGCCACACGAGCGTCACGGTCACGCCGTAGGCGCCGTACCACTCCATGTACTTCGGGGCGCCCTGCTGCGTGGCGCCCTCGATGAAGCCGAAGTCGAGGATCAGGTTGAGGGCGGCGACGATGCAGATCACCACGCTGATGCCGATGCCGAGCGGTGACGGGTTGTTCCAGAAGTACAGGTCCGCACCGAAGATCGACGCCACGAACGCCACCAGGTACATCAAGAAGATGCCGCCGGTGGCGGCGACGATGGTGAGCACCACCTTGCGGGTGGGACGGATGATCCGCGCCACGTACAGGCCGAACACCACGATGAACGTGGCGATCGTGGCGAGGATGGCCTGCAGGACGATGCCGTCCCAGTAGAGCTCGTAGACGCCCGAGATCATGCCGACGGCGACGCCGTAGCACAGGGCGTACAGCGGGGCCGTGACACGGGCCCAGTGCGGTCGCAGCGCCGTGGCGATGCCGAACACCAGGCCGGCGATGATCGCCAACCACATGATCGCCGGCGGTGCTGTCGTCACGACCTCGGTCGGCTGGCCGTTGACGATCCGGATCTCGGTCGTCTGGGTGATCTGGCTGTAGCCCCACACGCCCGTGAGGCAGAGCAGGAACAACAAGACGCCGGTGGCGAACGCCGTGCCGCCGAGGGTCATGCGCTTGGTCTGGGTGGCGGCGTCGGCGGGGGCGGCAGCAGGACCCCAACGCTGCGCGTTCAGGACGGGGTTGGCGGGCATGGTCGGTGATGCTCCTGGACGGTCGCTGACGGCCGGCTGGCCGGTCCTCACATCGTAGAGCCACCCCGGGTGACTTCGGCGGCGTGGAAGATCTCGATCCAGCCGTCATCGGTCACGCGCGTCGGGTGGACGGCCACCGGGGCCTTCTCGTCGACCCGTCCCAGCACGTTGCGCTTGGTGCCGACGCCGGCACAGTCGAACCGCCACCAGTGCGACAGGCAGATCAGCTCGTCGCCGTCGACGAGGCCGGCCGCGGCGAGGTGCGACCACTGGTGCGGGCAGCGGGCGTCGCAGCCGACCACCGTGCCGCCGTCGGTGCGCCAGACGACCAGCTCCACACCGGCGTCGCGCAACCCGTCGAAGGCCACGACGCCACCCGGCGCCAGCGCATCGTCACGCACGACCCGATGCCAGCTCATCGGCGGCGAACGCTAGCGCCACGCCCGGCGCACCCGGCACACTGGCGCCCATGGCCGCAGTCCCCTCCACCATGCTCGAGCTCGGCACCCTGGCGCCGCCCATCGACCTGCCCACGGCCGACGGCACACGCTGGTCGCTGGCCGACCAGCCGCCGTCGCCGGCGCTGGTCGTGCTGTTCATCTGCAACCACTGCCCGTACGTGAAGCACATCGCACCGGCGCTCGCCGACGTGACGCGACGCCTGCAGGCCGACGGCGCCACCGTCGTCGCCGTCAACAGCAACGACGCCGAGCGGTACCCCGACGACGGACCCGAGGCGATGGGCGCCGAGGTCGCCGAGCGGGGGTACGCGTTCCCCTACCTGGTCGACGCCGACCAGGCCGTGGCGCACGCGTACCGGGCGGCGTGCACGCCCGACTGCTACGTCTTCGACGGCGAGCGGCGCCTGGTGTACCGGGGTCAGTTCGACGACAGCCGGCCCGGCAACGACGTGGACGTCACGGGCGCCGACCTCGACGCCGCCGTGCGGGCCGTGCTCACCGGTGCACCGGTGCCCGAACCGCAGCACCCGTCGATCGGCTGCTCCATCAAGTGGCGCCCGGGCAACGAGCCGCCGTGGTTCGGCTGAGCGCTCCGGACCTCAGTTGCCGTCGTCGCGGCCCAGGTAGAACATGGGGTCGACCGGTTGGCCGAGCACCCGCACCTCCCAGTGCACGTGCGGCCCGGTCGAGTTGCCGGTGGAGCCCACCAGCGCGATGACCTGACCCCGCTTGACCGGCTGCCCTTCGAGGACCAGCAGCTTGGAGGCGTGCCCGTACAGCGTGCCCAGCGCGTTGCCGTGGTCGATGACCACCGTGTTGCCGTAGCCGCCCACGGCGCCGGAGATGACGACCACGCCGTCCTCGGCGGCCCGGATCGGTTCGCCCGTGGGCAGGGCCATGTCGAGGCCGGCGTGGAAGGCCTGATAGCCGTACAGCGGGTGGAAGCGACCGCCGAACAACGACGTCAGGCGGTAGTTCCGCACCGGCGGGTGGAAGATGCCCGTCGTCACCAGCGGCGGGACCTGACCGACCTGGCGCGACGCCAGGGTCTGCTCGATGCCGCCACCGGAGCTGCTCGCCGCCGCCAGGCGGTTCAAGAAGTTGCCCCGCTCGGCTTCGATCGCCGCCAGCACATCGGTCTGGTCCTTGAGTGCCTGCTCCGCTTCCTCGGTCGCCTTGGCCGCCTCGAGTCGCTGCTGCTCGAGCGCCGCGGTGCTGGCCGATCGGTCGTCGCGCGCCGTGGCGAGCTCGCGCTCGTAGTCCTCGGCGGCCCGGGTCAGTCCGGCGATCTGATCGCGCAGCTGCCGGGCGCGGTCGATGGCACCCTGCTGGTCGTCGGCCACGGCGTTGGCGTAGATGCGGCCCCGGGTCAGCTCGTCGATCGTCTGCGACTTCAGCAGCGACGCCCAGCTGCCCATGCCGCTGCCACCGCCGACGTACGCCGACACCGCGATGTCCTTCAGGCGCCGCTCGTGGACCTCGAGCTCGGCCTGGGCGTCGGCGAGGCGGTCCTCGACCTGGGCCAGCGCCGACTCGGCGGCGCGCAGGCGGGACTGCGCCGAGAACAGCTCGGACTGGCTGGCGATGACCTGGTCGTTGATGGCCAGCAGGGCGGTCTGCGTCTCGGTCAGCCTCGCCAGCACCTCCTGGTACTTCTGGAGCAGCTCGAGCTCGGCGGCCGACAGGACGTCGAAGCCGGCCAGGCCGGCGTCGATGACCTCTTTGGGGTCCTGGGTCGTCGGCGTCGCCGTCGACGTCGTCGTCGACCCGTCGGGAGCCGTGGTGCTGGTGGTCTCGTTCGGCGTGGTGGTCGAGGTGGTGTCGGGCGGCTGCGTGGTCGACGTGGTGGACGTCGACGTGGTGGAGGTGGACGTGGACGTCGGCGGAGGATCGGTGGGCTCGGGATCCTGCGCACCGGCGACGCCGGGGACGATGGTCAGTGCCAGCACGGCCGCCAGCAGGGTGCCGATCGCCCGACGCAGGTGTCGGGCGGAGATCCCGGCAGCGGGCGTCGACCGGCGACCGGGCCGCACCATGGCCGCAGGCCGGTCGGCGAACGACCACTGCAGACGGCGCACCAGCCACGCGCCCCGACGGGCGTCGAGCGCGGCGAGATCACGCTCGCCCCACGGCGTCGTCGCCGTCGCTGTGGTGTCCCCCGTGCGCAACCCGGTGTCCCTCTCGTGTCAACCCCGTGGGCCCCGACGTCAGACGTCGAGGAACCTCGTCACCGCCACGCCGGCCCCGATCGCCCCCACGATGCACCCCAGGATGGCGATGAGCACGCTGGTGCCCAGGATGTCGGAGGTGGCGGGAACGAAGCCGGCGAAGAGCGGGTACTTGTCTGGGGGCGGAACCCACCCCTCGACGAAGCCGCGCAACCCTATCAAGGTGCCGATGGCGAGAATCGCCCCCACGACGCCCTCGAAGAGCCCCTCCATCATGAAGGGCACACGGATGAACCAGTTCGTCGCACCGACGAGCTTCATCACCTCGATCTCACGTCGACGCGCATACATGGCCATGCGGATCGTGTTGAGGATCAACAGCACGGCGATGCCCAGCAGGACGAA
>JAGQTE010000542.1 GCA_020439175.1 Acidimicrobiales bacterium
CGCCGAGCGGTCCCGGGGCGCCGGGCATGCCGCCCGGCTCGCCCGCCGGACCGCCGATGGGCATGCCGCCCGGTCAGCCCGGGTCCCCGCTGGGCGTCCCGCCCGGGCAGGCGCCGATGTACACCCCGGGCGCTCCCGGAGCACCCGGAGGTCCCGGAGGCATGGCCACGCCGCCCGGTGGCACCGACGGCGGCGGTGGCGGTGGCGGCAAGATCGCACTGATCATCGGCATCGTGGTGCTGGTCCTGATCCTGGCCGGCGGCGGCATCTTCCTGGCGACCCGCAACAGCGGAACCGACACGGCCGCGACCTCGACCACCTCGACGACGGCCAAGGAGACCACCACCACCGAGGACGAGGGACCGACGACGACCCGCCCCCGCCCGACGACGACCCAGGGCAAGGACGACACCACGACCACGTCGTCGCGTCGGACCACGACGACGACCGGCGGCGGTACGACCGGGTTCGAGATGACCGAGGCGGACTTCCTCCTCGCCGCACCGACGCTCGTGCCGGGCATCAGCGACGCCGACGCCGTGGCGCTCGGCAAGCAGATGTGCGCCGACATCGACTCGTCGGGCGATCTGCTCAGCTTCTTCGTCGACCTGAGCACCGGCGCCATCAGCTACCCCGAGTTCCCGGAGCCGACGGGCGAGAACGCCGGCGGCTTCGCCGGGATCTCGATCGCCACGTTCTGCCCCGAGTACCTCGACGAGCTCCAAGAGCTCGGCAGCTGACGACCCGCTTCCGGCGCCGCCCCCGACGTCGGCGTTGACCCCAGGAGGACGAGTGCTCGAGATCGATGTCCTGCACGAGGCCGACTACGTGCTGTGCCGCCCGAAGGGTGAGCTCGACGCGTACACGGTGGCGGCGTTTCGCGAGTCGCTGGCCGAGCACGCGACGGCGACCCGCCTGCTCATCGACCTGTCCGAGGTGCCGTTCATGGACTCGGCCGGTCTCGGCGCCCTCATCGGCGGCATCCGCCGTACCCGCGAGGGCGGCGGCGAGGTGTCGGTGGCGTGCAGCCGGCCGACGCTGACCCGCCTCCTGCACACGACGGGGTTCGATCGGATCGTCACCGTCGCCGAGACCGTCGACGACGCGGCGGCGGCGCTGCTGGCACCGCCCGACGAGCTGACCTGAGCTGACCTGACCTGGCCGGGGGCCTGATCGGCGCCGTTCGTCAGCGGTCGTCGTCGAAGAGGTGCCCGGCCACCCGGGCCAGGCCCTCGACGTCGTGGACGTCGGTCCGCAGGAAGGGCACCCGAACGACCGGTGCCGGCGCCACCCGCTCGGTGAGCCCGCGCAGGTTGTCCTCCTCGCGCGACGCCACCAGCGCGAAGTCGGCCAGGTTCTCGTAGAGCCCGCCGAGGTCGGTGCCGGCGAAGGTCCGGGCCCGCTCGCGCAGGGCGTCCGCCGGCGCGTCGGTGAAGCGGGGGTGGACGCGGTTGACGATGAGCGCCTTCACCGGGATGTCGGCCTCCGCCAGCTTGCGGGCGAAGAAGGTCGCCTCCGCCACCACGTCGTGGCGTGGCGCCGTCACGAGGACGAACGCCGTGCGGTCGTGCGTGAGCAGCTCGAGCACGTGCTCGGCCCGCTCCTTGAACCCTTGCTCCATGCCGTCGAACGCCTGGAAGAAGGCGATGGCGTCGGCGACTGCCTCCGAGCCGACCACCTTCGACACGGTGCGCAGGAACGCCTGTGCCGCCACGTTGACGGCCTTGACCAGCCCCTTGGTGGGCGCCATGAGGATCCGGTACAGGCGGTGGTCGAGGAACCGGGTGAGCCGCCGTGGCGCCTCGAGGAAGTCGAGGGCGTTGCGGGTCGGCGGGGTGTCCACGACGATCAGGTCGAAGTCGTGCTCCTCGTGCAGCTCGTAGAGCTTCTCCATCGCCATGTACTCCTGGGTGCCCGACAGCGCACCGGAGATGTTGCGGTAGAAGCGGTTCTCGAGGATGCCCTCGGCCTGGCCGGCGTCGGTCGAGTGCTTGGTGACGAGGGCGTCGAACGTGCTCTTCGTGTCGAGCATCAGCGCCCACAGCTCGCCGGACCACGGGCCGTCGATCTGCGACGGCACGTTGGTCAGGCCTTCGAGCCCGAGCGCGTCGGCGAGGCGCTTCGCCGGGTCGATCGTGACGACGCACGCCTTGCGCCCCAGACGGGCGCCCTCGAGCGCCAGCACGGCGGCGGTGGTCGTCTTGCCGACGCCCCCCGACCCGGTGCAGACCAGGATCTCGTGGTCGTCGACGAGCGGCCGCAGGCCGCGCCCGGCGCTCACGGCGTCCCGCCGACGAGATCGGGCAGCGCACGGATGCCGTCGAGCATGGCGTCGGCGAGGACGGCCAGGTCGTCCGGCCCGAGGTCGGCGGCGAAGACGTACGGCAGGCGCAGCTGCGGCAGCGGCAGCAGGTCGCCCAAGCGCTCGAGCTGCTCGGCCTGCAGCGCCATGCGGTCGCGGCGGAAGTGCGCCGCCGTGCGCAGCGCCTCGGCCTCGCCCGGATGCAGGAACGCGCCCGCCTCGGCCGCCGCCTCCGTCGGGTCGCGCTCGAGGCCGACGACGTCGGGATAGATGCTGTTGACCACGACGGGCCCGAGGGCCAGGCCGACCTCGTCCTCGAGCGAGTAGGCGGTCTCGACCAGCTCGTTGACCGGCGTCTCCTCGGGCAGGGTCACCAGCACCACCTGGCAGCGGGCAGGGTCGGTGAGCATGGCGAGCACGTCCGCCGCCTGGGCGTTGATCGGCCCGACCCGCACGGCGTCCATCAGGCCCCGCGGCGAGCGCAGGAACGAGATGGCATGCCCGGCGGCGGGCGCGTCCAGGACGATCAGGTCGGCGGCGCGGGCCACCTCGAGCTGCTTGACCTTGCCGAGCAGCAGGATGTCCTTGATGCCCGGAGCTGCCGTCGAGACCATGTCGATGGCGCCGGAGGCGGCCAGGCGCTTGGAGATGCGGCTCATCCCGTGGTCTTCGAGGTACTCGATCAAGGCGTCGTCGGAGGTCAGCGCCCGGGCCCGCACGTCGGCGGCGCCGTGGTGTCCGCCGCCCTTGGACAGCACGACCTCGTCGTAGTCGAACGGCGGTTGGCCGTACAGCGACGCCAGGCCGCTCTTGCCCTCGACCTCGATGACGAGGGTCGACAGGCCCGAGAGGGCGGCGGCGCGGGCCATCGTCGCGGTGACGGCGGTTTTGCCGACGCCGCCCTTCCCGGCCACGATGACCACGCGAGCTGCTTGGAAGAACTGGGCAGGATCCATGAGTCCCCTGAGGAGGCCGGTGGGCAGACTACCCACCCCGCACGCTGCGACACGCACCTGTCGGGTTCGTCACACCCGTCGGGTGGTCGCCGCGCTCGCCGTCCTGCTCGGCGCGATCGTGGCGCTGGTCGCCCCGGCGGCGGCCCAGACCTCGACGTCGGACGGCCTGACGCCGGGCACGTTCGTCGACGTGTTCGAGGTGTCCGGGCTGCTCGATCCGGTGGTCGCCGACGCCGTGCTCTCGGCGCTCGAGGCCAGCGAGGCCGCCGGCGCCCAGGCCCTGGTCCTCCAGGTCGACAGCGAGGGCTCGGTGCTCGGCGACGATGCCCTCACCGCCCTGGTGCAGCGCCTGGCCACGTCCTCGGTGCCGGTGCACGTGTGGGTGGGCCCCTCGAGCTCGCAGGCGGTCGGTGCCTCGGCGGCGCTCGGGGCCGTCGCCGACGAGTTCGCCATGGCACCCGGGACCCGGTACGGCCTCGACGGTGCGACGGTGCCTGCGCCGGTAGCGGCGCTGGCGGTGCGCGACCTGCCCCCGGGCGTCGTCACCGATGCCGAGGCGGCCGAGCTGGGCATCACGTCGTTCGAGGCGCCGACGGTCGGTGACTTCCTGGTCAACCTGCCCGGGTTCGAGACCCGCGAGATCGTCGACGGCGACCAGACGCGCCGCGAGCCGATCACGCTGGTGCGCTTCGCCAAGCTCTCGCTCGTCGACTCCATGTTCCACGCCGTGGCCAGCCCGGCCGTGGCGTACCTCCTGTTCGCCATCGGGCTGGCGCTGTTCGTGTTCGAGCTGTTCACCGCCGGCGTCGGCATCGCCGGCACGGTCGGCGCCGTGTGCTTCATCCTGGGTTGCTACGGCCTGGCCGCCCTGCCCGCCCGGCCGGTCGCCGTGGCGCTGCTGGTGCTCGCCTTCCCGGCGTTCGCCGTCGATGTGCAGACGGGGGTGCCGCGCCTGTGGACCGGCGTCGGCATCGTGGCCTTCGCCGTCGGGACGCTGTTCCTCTACGACGGGGTGTCGATGTCGTGGCTCACGATCGCCGTCGGGATGATCGGCATCCTGTTGACCTTCCTGTCGGGCATGCCGTCGATGGTGCGCACCCGCTTCGCCACGCCGACCATCGGACGGGACTGGATGATCGGCTCGATGGGTCGGGCCGTCACCGACATCTCGCCGGACGGCGTGGTGCAGATCGACGGCGCCCAGTGGCGGGCCACGACCAACCGGGCGACGCCGATCGAGCAGCTCGACAAGGTGCGCGTGATCGGGATCGACGGCCTGGTGCTCGAGGTCGAGCCGGAAGAGGGCGGCGCGCGCGACTACCGCGAGCGCCGCGCCCCCAGCGCCGACGACTGAGGCCTCGTGCCGGTGCCTGGCGCCCGACGCGAGGCGCTCCGGCACCCATTTGCTCCTCCGGCGGCCATCGTCCGACCGCGTCCACAGGGTGATTGATCGCAAATCACATCGCTGTCATTTACTGATTCGCCGGCTCATCGGCCGCTCTGAGCTGGACTTCAGCGCAATGATGACAAATCCGTTGCGAACATCACGACCCCTTGTTCTGTGCATATGTCAGGAGTATGTTCC
>JAGQTE010000543.1 GCA_020439175.1 Acidimicrobiales bacterium
AGGGCAGGTCGTGCTGCGCCACGATCACGATCAGCCCGGCGGGCACCGGTGAGCCGTCGGTGGTCACGATCCGTCCCGAGAGCTCGTTCGACGGCCGCAAGGTCACATCGATGCCCGCCGTCTCCCTGCGGGCCACGGCGGTGACGGTCGTGGCGGGCGGGCCGGCCGGGACGTCCCCGTGGTACCGCAGGGCGCGGCGACCCGAGACGTCATAGGCAAAGACCCGATAGCGACCCGGGGCGAGACGGGCGAAGCGATAGGCGCCGTCGGCGCCGGCGCGCACCGAGGCCACGGGCAGGTTGGTGTCCACACGGGCCAGCACGACATCCATGTCCGCCAACGGCGCGCCGTGCTCGTCCCGCACCGTCCCGGACACCGAGGCGCTCGAGCCGACCGGCACCTGCTCCTGGTGCAGCGCCGGGTCGAACAGCTCGGAGAGGTTCAGCACGGTCGGCTCGCCGGCCTTCGCCAGGCGGGGCAGTCCCCAGGCATCCTCGGCGGTGGCGAGGAACGAGTAGAGGCTGTACGGCGTCGTCGACCGGTAGCCGTTCGTCGCGCCCCACGGCGGCGAGATCACGACGGTGCCGATGCGCCCGCCGTTGGCGCCGCCGCAGCAGCTGCGCGTGTCCTGGTACGGCCCCTCGTCGAAGGTGATCAGCAGCAACCCACCCGCCCGGAACTCGGGGTTGGCAAGGATCCTGGGGACGTGCGTCGCCAGCCAGGCGTCGGCGACGGGCAGGTCGCAGTCGTGGCTCGAGTTGCACAGGTTCGGCGTGATCAAGGCGTAGTCGGGCAGGTCGCCCGTGGCGAGATCTGCGTCGAGCTGCTCGAAGGGAACGACGTGCTCGGCGCAGCGGGTCGGGTTGCGCACGATCGAGCCGTAGTAGATCCACGGGTTGACCAACGACGAGTAGGTGTTGCCCGGTGGCGTCCAGTACAGGTACGGGTTCGGCTGCCCCTCGACACCGTGCAGGCACGGGGTCGGCATGCCCTCGACGTAGCCCTTCCACGTCCGACCGATGCCTTCGACCTGGTCGGCGATGGTCACGGTCGTGGCCGGATACACGCAGTTGTAGTTGAGGCAGTTCACGCGCGTCTTGGCGTTCGGCGGCTGCCCGCTGGTCATGCCGATGTAGTCGGTGAGGCTCTGGTGCCCCACGCCGTAGCTCTGGGTCAGCAAGGCCCAGTCGTCGGCCAGGCTGTTCAGGTACGGGGCGCGCGCCGGTCCGTCGCCCTCGAAGACCTCCTCGAACGTGCGGTTCTCGAGCACGATCGTGATCACGTTGGTGAACGGCGGCACGGCACCCGGCGTCCACGTGAACGGCGGCGTCGGCACCGACGAGACCTCGTCCGCAGCGCGACCACAGGCGACGCCGAGCACCGCCACGGCAAGGACCACGACGACGCCACCCCGCCATCGGGGACGCGCTCCATCGCCTCGCCGCCGCACGATCGCCACCATGGCGACACTCCATCAGATCCGGCCGCGACCGGCATCGGCCGATCGGCCCGGTCGGCGTCAGGATCGCGTCAGGAACCGGCCTCGTGTCGCCCCCGGGCCAGCGCAGGGGGTGACGGAACGAGGTGATGCCCGGCGCCGGCGTGGGTCCGGGACGACGCGGTGGCCTAGCGTCGGCGGCCATGACCGACGCTGCGAACCCCGTGACCTCCGCCGTCGACGGCGCCACCCTCGTGGTGACCATCGACGACGGCAAGGCCAACGCCATCTCCCACGCCATGATCGACGCGCTGCACGCCGCACTCGACCAGGCCGAGGGCGATGCCGCCATCGGCGCCGTCGCCATCATCGGACGCGAGGGCAAGTTCTCGGCCGGCTTCGACCTCTCCGTCATGCAGAGCGGCATGGACGCGGCCCGCGACCTGCTGCGGGCGGGCGGCGAGCTGGCGCTGCGCGTCTACGAATTCCCCAAGCCGATCGTGCTCGGCGCCACCGGTCACGCCCTGGCCATGGGCGCCATCGTCCTGATGGCGGCCGATGCCCGGATCGGTGCCGACATCCCGGCGAAGGTCGGGCTGAACGAGGTGGCCATCGGCATGCCGGTGCCGCGCTTCGCCGTCGAGCTCGCCCGCGACCGGCTGGCGTCGACGCACCTGCTGCCCGCCGTGCTGCACGCGCAGCTCTACACGCCGGCCGAGGCCGTCGCCGTCGGCTACCTCGACCGCGTCGTGCCTGCCGCCGACGTCGCCGCCGAGGCCGTTGCGCATGCCCAGCACCTCGCCGCCACCGTCAAGCCGTCGGCGTTCGTCCTCACCCGTCGCTTCCTGCGTGCCGAGCTGGCGGAGCGCCTGCGGCGTGGCATGGACGAGGACATGGCCCTGTTCGACATCAACCCCTGACCGGCGGGCAGGTCGACGCCACTGCCCCCGGCCGCGCCTCGGGCATCGGGCCAACGCTCAGGGCGCGGCGTTCTCGATCGTCTGCCAGTCGCGGGCCCGCAGGTACGGCTCGAAGGTCGACGCGATCAGGCCGAGGTCCTCGGGCCGCTTGGGGTGGCGCACCTCGAACACCGTCGGGAAGCGGTCGTAGGCCACGACCAGATCCCACAACGCCCGAGCGTCGTCGGGGTCGGGCGGCGCCGGCACCATCTGCAGGTACTGCGCCCGCCCGGACGGCAGCACCAGCGTCGGGACGCCGAAGGCGGCGTGCACGCCGACCGCTTCGTCGTGGTCGGCACGCACCTCGTCCGACGTCGTCGGATCGTCGAGCGCTTCGTCGAGCGTGTCGGCGCCCATGCCCAGCTCGTCGAGGAGCGCCCGGTGCACGTCCGGGTCGTGCGTGCGCCGGCCTTCGAGGTGGAACGCCTGGCCGACGGCGGCGTACCAGCGGTCGAGCTCGTCCATGCTGCGCCGACGCAGCACGGCACCGATGCGCATCTGCGACCACCCGTAGGACCAGGGGCGCTCCCATGGGTGCTTCTTGCCCTCGACCCGGTTGATCTCCTCCAGCGAGAAGAACCGCCACGTCAGCGCCAGCCCGGTCTGGGCCCGCACGTCGCGCAGCCAGCGCGACGTCTGGTAGGCGTAGGGACACATCGGGTCGAAGAACACCTCGACCCGATCCACACCGGTGGTCGATGGCGCGTCTGGCGTCGTCATGGCAGCTCCCCTCCGCAGCCGGCACCGGTAGGGTAGCCGCCGACCGCGAAAGCGACACCAGGTCTGCCACATCTTCACGGCCGGCCGCCCGGGGGACGAAGGAGCGCACCATGACCGACGGCACGGACCAGCCCACCACCGGACCGGGCGGCACCGACGACCCGGTGATCGACCTGCTCGCCGACAGCTGGGCGTCGCTCTGCACCCTGGCGGACGACCTGCCGGACGAGGCGTTCGCCCTGCCCAGTCCCCTGACCGGCTGGACGGTGCAGGACTGCTTCAGCCACGTCATCGGCACCGAGCGGTCGCTCCTGGGTGATCCACCACCCGACGTCGACATCTCGGGCTGCACGCATGCCGTGTCGCCCTTCCAGCAGATGATGGAGGTGTGGGTGCAGGCGCGGCGCGACGCCACCCCCGCCGAGATCCGCGCCGAGCTCGCCACCACCGTGGCCGACCGGCTCGCCGCGCTGCGCGCCATGACCGAGGCCGAGCTGAGCGTGCCCGGATGGTCGCCCATCGGCGAGGTCCCCTACCGCGAGTTCATGAAGGTCCGGGTGTTCGACTGCTGGATGCACGAGCAGGACATCCGGCGGGCGACCGGGCGACCGGGCCACGAGTCCGGCCCGGTCGTCGACTCGGCGCTCGACAACATCACGCGCGCGCTGGGCTTCATCGTGGGCAAGCGCGCCGGTGCCCCCGACGGCAGCTCGGTCGTGTTCCGCACCACCGGGGGCAACCAGATCGTCCGCTCGGTCGTGGTCGACGGCCGTGCCGCCGTGGTGCCGGACGTGCCGCCGTCACCGACCGTCGAGCTCACCATGCCGTTCGTGACGTTCGTGGCGCTGGCGGGCGGGCGCATCGATGCCGCCCAGGGCGTCGCCGAAGGTGCGACCGTCGACGGCGACGCGGACCTCGGCGGGCGCGTCCTGGCGTCGATGGCCTTCACCCCCTGACCTCCGGGAACCGCAGCGGCCGGACCGTCGTCTGAATCGCCGGGCCCCGGGGAGGGCCCGTCGATCACGACGATGGGGAGGAACCGGTGGACCACCACCTAGGACGCGCGCGTCACGGCGTCGCCACAGCAGGCATCCTGGCCGCCCTGGCCTTGGCCGCGGGGGCCTGCAGCAGCGGCACCGACGCCGCCAGAACTTCGGCCGCGGGCAACGCCGCCGAGGGCAAGGCTGTCGGGGGTGGCGCCGTCAGCGCCGACGCCATGGCCGACGGTGCCGCCACACCGGCGGCGGCCGAGCCCGCCCCGCTGAGCGAGCAACAGCTGCAGGCCACCGACGCCGCCATCGACCGGTCCGTCATCCGCACGGCGACGGTGACGATCGACGTGGATGCGCTCGATCCGGCCGTCGCGTCGGTCAAGGCCGCCGCCACGGACCTCGACGGCTTCGTCTTCGCCGAGGAGACGGCGCTGGGCGCCCACGCCACGTCGACGCTGACGCTCAAGGTCGCCCCCGACGACTTCGATCCGTTGCTCGAGCGGCTACGCCCGCTGGGCACCCTGGCGTCACAGGACATCACGACCGACGACGTGACCGATCAGATCGTCGACGTCGATGCCCGGATCGCCGCGGCCGAGGAGAGCCTGGCCCGCTCGGCTGGGCTGCTCGACAAGGCCGGCACCGTGGCCGACCTCACCATCGCCGACGCCGAGGTCACCCGGCGCCAGACCGAGCTGGAGCGGCTCCGGGCGCAGAAGGCGTCGCTCGAACGCCAGGTCGCCCTGTCGACGGTCGTCGTCACGCTGCGCAGCGAAGCGACGGTCGCCCCCGCGGTCGCCGAGCAGCAGGACGCACCCCGACCGGGGTTCGGCGACGGACTCGATCGAGGGGTCGGCGCCGTCGGGGCCATCGCCAGCGCGCTCGCCGTGCTCGCCGGCGTGGCGCTGCCGTTCCTGCCGCTGGCCGTGGCGGCCGTCGTCATCGTGGCGCTGCTGCGCCGACGCCGGCGGCCGAGCGCTACGCAGCCCGTGTGAGCAGCACGGCGCGCGGCGATCGCTCGATGATCTTGCGCGCCGTCGAGCCGATGCTGCCCGCCTTGCCGGTCCGGCCGGTGGTGCACATCGCCACCACGGCATCGGGGTGTTGGCGCAGGTAGCCGATGAGGCCGTCCACCGGATCGGGGGCACGCAGCAGCTCGAACTCCGCGGCCTTGAGGTCGCCGCGCACGGCGTCGATCAGCGATGCGAGGTAGCTCAGCTCACCGGAGTCGTCCTGCTTGGTGTCGGGGACGACGCCCACGAGCAACAGTCGCAGCTTGAACTCCTGCGCCCAGGCGGCCGCCAGCGGGAGGGCCGCCTCGCTCCGGGCTGATCCGTCGGTCGCCACCACGATCTCGGTCATCGGCAAGCCGCGGCTGGTGTCGGCGTTGGGGCCGACCAGCAGCACGGGCACCGGGGCGTCGCGCAGCACCTCTTCAGCCAGGGCGGGCAGGCTCCACCGCTTGGAGAACAGGGACCCGGCACGCCCCTTGGTCGAGAGGCAGATCACCGGGTCCGACCGGTACTGCGCCGCCGCCACCAACGCCTGCGGCAGCGAGTGCTCGGTGTCGACCCAGAAGTCGACGTCGGCGCCCGACAAGGACATGGCCCGGCTCTTGACCGCCTGCTTGGACTCGGCCCCGCTCGCCGGCGTGTTGTTGACGATCACGACCTTGGCGCCCGACCGCCACGCCAGGTCGCCGGCCACCGCCAGACCGGCGCGGCCCTCGTTGGTCCCGTCGAACGGGACGATGACGTTGTCGTACACGAGGCGCATTCTGCCGTGTCCGACGTCACGCGCGCCGCCTCTCGGCGCCGCGACCGCGCAACGTGGTGGTGGAAACGCGACTGGTTGTAGCCGCAGGCGACTCATCTGAACGGCGTCGCTGCCGATGTCCACACGGTGGAAGTCGCCGTCGCCTTGCTGGCGCTGCTGTCGTTGGCCACCGTCGGCCTGGCGCTCCTGAGCCGGCGCGCCGCCAGCCGCGCCGAGGACCACGTCGCCGATCTCCGCCGCCAGGACCTGCTGACCGGACTTCCCGTGCGCGCCGCCCTGGTGGACGAGCTGTCCGGGCGTCTCGGCACCGCTCGTCCGGATCAACCGGTCACGGTCGCCATCATCGAGCTCGCCCGGTTCGCCGCCGTGAACGAGACCTACGGGCACGAGGCCGGCGACACGCTCCTGGCCGCCGTGGCGAGTCGCCTCGACGGTGCGGTGCGGCCCGGTGAGGCCATCGGACGCCTGTCGGGTCCCCAGCTCGTCGTCGTGAGCGGTGGGCCGCGCACCCTGGACGAGGCCCGCTCGCGCGCCACGGCACTCCTCGAGGCCATCGCGGCACCGGTGCGGATCGGCCAGGACACCATCCGCGTGCGCGCCCGGATCGGCGTGGCGCAGGCCGACCGCGCCGGCGACGCCGCCGACGACGTGCTCGCCGAAGCGGCCATCGCGCTGCGCGCCGCCGACGAGGACGGCACCCAGCCCGTGGCGGTCTTCGGCCCGGACATGCACCGCGACCTCCCCCCGCTGCTGGCCGAGGACAAGCTCCAGGCGGCGTTCGACGCCGAGCAGTTCTGGGTGTTCTACCTTCCCGTGGTCGAGCTGGGCACCAACCGGCTCGTCGGCACGGAGGCGCTGCTGCGGTGGGCCGACCCCGATCACGGGGTGACCGAGCCGGCGCGGTTCCTCGAGGCGCTCGAGTCGACCGGGCTCATCGTGCCCGTCGGTCGGTGGGCGATCCGCACGGCGTGCGCCCAGGCGATGGAGTGGAAGCGACGCCACCCGGCGAGCGAGCTGACCATGACCGTGAACGTCTCGCCCCGCCAGCTGCTGCACCCGACCTTCTGCGCCGACCTCGGCTCGATCCTGGCCGAGACCGGGATGCCGGCCGCCGACCTGTGCCTGGAGATCGCCGCCGGCAGCGCCGTGTACGACAGCGAGGGCGTCCGCCTCGCCGTGCGTCAGGCCAAGACGATGGGCGTGCAGCTCGCCCTCGACGACTTCGGCATCGGGCTGGCGTCGCTCGACTACATGCGGCGCTTCCAGGTCGACGTGCTCAAGATCGAGCGGTCGTTCGTGCAGCGCCTGGCGGCCAGCCGGGAGGACCGTGCCATCGTCGAGCAGCTGATCGGCCTCGGCCAGGCGCTCGAGATCACGACCGTGGCCGAGGGCGTCGACAACGCCGACGAGGCGGCGGCGCTGCTGTCGATGAACTGCGATCTGGCCCAGGGCTACTGGTGGATGCGACCGCAACCGGCCGATGCGCTCGACGCCGTCATCCAGCGGGGGCGGATCCTGCCCGGCGCGGCCACCACGGCGTCGGTCGACTGGACCGCGTCGGGCTGACGCTCAGCGCAGGCCGCCGGCGACGCGTGCCGTGAACTCGTCGGCGGCGAGCGGCGGGGCGAACAGGTACCCCTGCGCCTTGTCGCAACCGAGGATCTGCAGCATCTCCAGCTGGTCCTCGCTCTCGACACCGACGGCGGTGACGCTCAGACCCAGGTTGTGCGCCAGCTCGATGGTGGCGCGGACGATGGCGGTGTCCTGCTCGTTCGTACCCAGGCCCGAGATCAGGGTCTTGTCGATCTTGACGAAGTCGAGGGGGAACCGCTTGAGGTAGCCGAGCGACGACTGCCCGGCACCGAAGTCGTCCAGGCCGATCCGCACGCCGAGCTCGCGCAGCCAGGCGATCGTCTGGTCGACGATCGGCTGCGCCCCGATCAGGATGCTCTCGCCGATCTCGAGGCAGAGGCGCTCGGGCGCCACCCCGGCCTCGTTGAGCCGGTCGATGACCGTCGACGGGAGGTTCGGGTCGGCGAGCTGGCGGGGCGACACGTTGACCGAGATCTCGTGCAGGCTCGACCGGCCCGCCGTCGACCAGGCGGCGAGCTGCTCGCAGGTGATCTCGAGCACCTGGGCGCCAAGCCGGGCGATGAGCCCCGTCGACTCGGCCGCCTCGATGAACTCCGCCGGTGTGAGCACGGCACCGTCGGCGTGATCGACCCGCAGCAGCGCCTCGGCACCGACGGTCTGCTCGCTGTCGACGTCGACGACCGGCTGGTAGTGCACGCCGATGCCGTCGCTGTCGAGCGCCTTGCGCAGCTCCTGCTCGACGGTGCGCCGGCGTGTGGCGGCTGCCGCCAGCTGGTCGGTGAACACCTCGACCCGGTCGCGGCCCGTGCTCTTGGCCTGGGCCATGGCTCGCCCGGCGTCGGTCAGCAGCTCGTCGGGATCGTCGCCCGGCTGGCCGGAGGCCACGCCCACCGACGCCGTCACGGTCAGCTCGGCGGTACCGGCGGTGATGGGCTGCGACGCAGCGGCGCGCAACCGTTCGCCGAGCGCTGCGCCCTCGGCCTTGTCGTCGCCGGACAGGACCACGACGAACTCGTCGGACCCCAGGCGCCCGAGCAGCGCGTCGTCGTCGATCTCGCCGGCCAACCGGCGCGCCAGCTCGCGCAGCACGTCGTCGCCGACCTCGCGGCCGAAGGTCTCGTTGATGCCCTTGAGCCGGTCGAAGTCCACGAGCAGCACGGTGACCGACTGCTGGTGCTCCATCAGCTCGGACCCCAGACGGTCGAGGATGCGCATGCGGCTCGGCAACCCGGTCAGAGCGTCGGTGTAGGCGCGCGCCGCCACCTCGCTGGCGCCCGACCGGCGGTCCGTCACGTCGCGCCCGTTGAGCACGAAGGCGCCGATCGCCGGGTTGTCGGTGAGGTCGGAGACGATCACCTCGAGGTGGCGCGCCTCGCCGTCGACGCCGAGCACCCGCATGGTCGCCGGTTCCCCCACCCCGAGGTCGTCGACGCGCACCAGGTCGGCGATGGCCGCCGGCCGGTCGTCGGGGTCGGTGAGGTCCAGCAGGTTGGCGCCGGCGAGGTCGCCGTCGGGCCGACCGAAGGCGATCGCCGCCGCCGGGCTGGCATAGGCGATGACGCCGTCGGGTCCGATCACGGCGATGATGTCGGTCGAGTTCTCCACCAGCGCCGCGAACTGCGACTCGGGACCCAGGTCGGCGGCGGTGGCGCCGATCTCGGTGAGCGGCCGGGCGACGAGGGACACGGCCGTGATCTCGCCGTCGGTGTCGCGGTGGGCGACGATGACCGCCGACACCGCCGTCGTCTCGTCGATGCCGGTGACCAGGGTCAGACGCCCACGCCACCGCCCGAACTTCACGAGGGCCGGGAGCACCTTGACCTCGTAGTGGCCCTTGGACCACTCGTCGAGGAGCTCGACCAGCCAGATCTTGTCCGCCTCGCGGATCGGGATCGCCGTGACGAAGGCGTCGTTGGCCCACAGCGCCTCGTGACCGACCGACGCGAACACCGCCACCAGGTCGGGGGTCTCGACCATGGTGTCGGTGAGGATCTGCAGGATCTCCGAGCCGTCACCGTCACCGGTCGAGGTGCCGCCGGTGGCATCGACCTTGCGCACGGTCGGGCCGCTCTCCGACGCCGCGACCTTGAACGCCTGCGCACCGCTCTTGGCCGTCGCCACCTCGACCGTCACGGCGAACGACGGGCGCTCGCGGGCCAGGGCGATCAGCGTCTTGAGCGTCGCCATGCCGTCGGCGTCGACCTCGGCCGCCGTCGCCTCGGCGAACAGATCAGGCTTGGGTGCCGCCTTCTCGCCCACACCGCGATGCGCCGCGGCGTTGACCCGACGACTCCACGCAGTCACGGTTGCACCTCTGCGGCTCCTGGCGTTGTGTTGGTCCCGACTCCACGCCGGCGTGTGCGAGGCGCCGG
Organism: Acidimicrobiales bacterium; assembly: GCA_020439175.1. Taxonomy (GTDB): domain Bacteria; phylum Actinomycetota; class Acidimicrobiia; order Acidimicrobiales; family Acidimicrobilacustridaceae; genus JAGQTE01. The sequence goes on from JAGQTE010000543.1 coordinate 9,851, forward strand.
CACCCTGGGCTCGACCGAAGGCCGACCCGGAGTCCCTTGTTCTAGCCGATGCGGAGCGGGTGCTGCGTGGGCCGTGCGGCTCACCTTGGCGTTGGATCCACCGACAGCACCGCCGCGCCGGACACCTCGCCGGCGGCGAGTCGACACAGTGCGGTGCCGGCGTCCACCAACGGGTGCTCCTCCACCGTGGTGCTGATCGGCAGCGCGACCGCCAGCTCGAGCAGCTCGCGCACGTCGGAGCGGGTGACGTTGGCGACCGACCGCAACGACCGCTCCCACCACAGCGAGTCGTAGGAGAAGGCCGGGATCCGGTCGAGGTGGATGGCGTTCACCGCCACGGTGCCGCCTCGATCGAGCAGCTCGAGGGCCCGCACGACGACCGAGCCCACCGGCG
>JAGQTE010000057.1 GCA_020439175.1 Acidimicrobiales bacterium
ACCTCCCGCGCCGAGCGCAGCGCCGACACCTGGGAGTGGCCGACCGGGCGCGTCCGGGCTGGCTCACGGCGCTCGGGCGTGCCGACCTAGACTCGCCCCGATGGCCATGCCGGACTCACGCGCGGGCACCGACGGCGACGTCGGCCGCTTGGACGACACCGCTGACGACCTGTCGTCCGTGTTCGCCGACGAGCCGCCGGCCACCCCACCCGTGCGGCTGGCGGCGCGTCCGGTGCGGGTCCCGGCCGAGCCGGCCACCGCGTCGGCGGACGCCGCCGAGCCGGTCGAGGACCTGCTCGACGTGCTGGACGAGCCGCTGATCGACCCCATGGTCGAGGTGGCCGACGACAGCACCGGCGAGTACGAGGTCGTCGACGCGCCGCGTCAGGGCAAGCTGCCACGTGGTCGGGTCAAGGCGCGCAAGGTGCACCGCGTCATCCGGTACGTGTCGCCCTGGTCGGTGTTCAAGGTGTCGTTGCTGTTCTCGCTGTGCCTGTGGATGATCGTGTCGATCGCCGGCGTGCTCCTGTGGCAGGTGGCGCTGGCCTCGGGCACGGTCACCCAGTTCGAGGAGTTCCTCGCCAAGCTCTTCGCCGAGGAGAGCTTCATGCTCGACGGCCGGCAGATGTTCCGGGCGACCGCCATCTCGGGCGTGATCATCGTGTTCGCCGGCACGGCGTTCGCCGTGCTGATGGCCCTGCTGTTCAACGTCATCTCGGACATCACGGGCGGCATCCGCCTGACCATGCTCGAGCTCGAATCGGCCAAGCGGGAGGTGCGCCGGTCGAGCCTGGAGCGCATGGACGCCCGCCAGGCCCGGCGTCGCAGCGGCCGTCGCTGAACCCGCAGAACGGTTGGCCCGCCTCGTCCGCCAGGCGCTAGCGTGCGCCGTCGCCCGGGGCTATAGCTCAGTCGGTTAGAGCGCACCCCTGATAAGGGTGAGGTCGCTGGTTCGATTCCAGCTAGCCCCACCACCCGGACACCCCCTCACCGCTCCGCCGCCACCGCCGTCGGCAGATCGTGGTCCGGATCCAGACCGCAGCCATGGACGACGTGGACGATCCCGACGACGAGGTGCGCCGATGAAGACGATCCGCAGAGCGCTGGTCGCGGTGGGGCTCGCCGGCCTCGTGGCCGCAGTGCTGCGCGCCCGTGGCACGGGCGGCACGCCGCCGACGGCCGGCGGGTGGCGTGAGCTGTCCGGTCCGGAGCTGCAGTGAAGGTCGCCATCTGCGGCGTCGGCGCCACCGGCACTCGGCTGGCCCGCCAGCTGGTGTCGTCGCCTGCCGTCGAGCAGGTCGAGCTGCGCGACGAGCGTCACGACCACCTGGCCGCCGTGGTCGCTTCGCTGGGACCGCGCGCCCGCATCGCGGACGTGCCGCTCGATGCACCGACCGATGCCGACGTGGTGGTGCTGGCCGCCGATGCCGGCCTGCACCTCGGCGCCGCGCGCCGTTTCCTCGGCGCGGGCGTGGCGGTGGTCTCGGTCGGCGATGATCTCGGCGAGGCGCAGGGGCTGCTCGAGCTCGACGCCGAAGCCCGCGAGCGCGGCGTCCCGGTCGTCGTCGGCGCCGGCTTCGGCCCCGGCCTGACGTGCGTGCTGGCCACCCATGCCGCGGCGCGGTTCGACGAGGTGCACGAGATCCACGTGGCCAAGGTCGGGACCGGGGGCCCGGCCTGCGCCCGGCAGCACCATCGCGCCCTGGCGCGCAGCGCCACGGATTGGCGGGGCAGCTGGGTGCGACGCCCCGGGGGGAGTGGCCGGGAGCTGTGCTGGTTCCCCGACCCGATCGGCGGCCAGGACTGCTACCGCGCCGAGTTGGCCGACCCGGCGCTGCTCGTGCCGGCGTTTCCGGGCGTGCAGCGGGTCACCGCCCGCGTGGGGGCCACCCGTCGCGATCGCCTGACGGCGCGCCTGCCGATGCTGTGGCCGACCCACCCGGAGGGCGGCCCGGGTGCCGTGCGGGTCGAGGTGCGCGGTCGGCGCGGCGGGGCGAGCGACGTCGTGGTGCTCGGGGCCATGGACCGCCCGGCGGTGGCGGCCGGTGCCGTGGCGGCGCTGGCGGTGCTGTGGATCGGTGACGGACGGATCGGGGCCGGCGCCGGTGGCCTGGCCGGACGTGTCGATCCCGTCGACTTCCTCACGGCGCTGCGGTCGCGGGGCGTGCGCGCCGCCGCCTTCCAGGGCTCGGCGGTCGCCGAACCGGCCTGATCGGCCGTGCTCTCGGCGTCGTGAGGTCACCGTCGCGTGACGTCCGACACGAACTACATCGATGTCATTCACTCAAAGGGATCGAGATTCCCCTAAAGTGCCGAGCCCTGGCCGTCGAAACACGTTCGGCGGTCGATCCGGGGAGGGCGATGTGACGAAGGCGACATCGGACACGCAGGAGCTGTCCCAGCGCATCGAGCAGCACCTGCCGCTCGTGAAGCACATCGTGTTCCAGGTGGCGGTGCACTTCCCCCGCCACGTCGACCGTGAAGACCTCGCTCGAGCCGGTGCGCTCGGGTTGGTCGAAGCGGCCCGCCGGTACGACGCCGAGCGCGGGGTGCCCTTCGAGCGCTTCGCCGCCCAGCGCATCCGTGGCGCCATCCTCGACGCCGTGCGCGCCGCCGACTGGGCGCCGCGCTCGGTCCGCACCCTCGCCCGCAAGCTGGAGTCCGTCGAGCAGCGACTGGCCACCGAGCTCGGACGCGTGCCGTCGGCCAACGAGATGGCCGAGGCGCTCGGCATGACCCGCGACGAGCTCGCCCGGCTCCAGGACCGCATGTTCCGCTCGGTCGTGCTGGCGCTGGAGCACGAGGTCTCCGATGCAGGGGACGAGGACCTCACGCTGGTCGACGTCCTGGTCGATCGGTCCTCGGTCGAGCCGCTCGAGGAGCTCGAGACCCGCGAGCTCCACGCCTACCTGCGCGACGCCGTGAGCCTGCTGCCGGAGCGGCAGCGGTTCGTCATCGTCGGCTACTTCCTCGAGGGCCGCACGTCGCAGGACCTGGCCCGCTTCCTCGGTGTGACCGAGTCGCGCATCTCCCAGCTGCGCTCGGAGGCGCTGCAGATGCTGCGTGAAGGCATCGAGGCCCAGTACACCGGCAAGGCCACGGCACAGCCGGACGCTGGTCTCGGCCGCATCGCCCGCCGCAAGGCCGGGTACGCCGCCGCCATCGCCGAGGCGTCCGGGTTCGAGCACCGCATCGGTGACGGGGACCAGGCCCGCCGCGGCACGCCCTGGGAGTACTGACCGCGTCAGGCGCCGTCGCGGCGCGGCCGACGGTTGCGCAGGTACAGCACGACCGCGCCGCCGCCGATGATCACGAGCACGGCGATGAAGATGATCAAGCCGGTCGTGCCGGGCGACGAGCCGGCGGCCGGACCGACGGTGGTCACGCCCGTGCTCAGCAGCGTCGAGGCGGTGCCCGGTGCTCGGGTCGATCCCGGCGCTGCGGTCGTCGCCGAGCCGTCGGCGGTCGTGCTCGCGGTGCCGTCCTCGGTGCCTGCCGGGGTGACCGTGCGGGTGAGCGTGACGGCGGGCGCCGGGGCCTCGGGTTCGGCGCCGTCGACCGGGATCTCGATCCAGGCCTCCTCGCCGTCGGGACAGGTCTGCACCGTCGGGAGGTAGACCACCTCGCCCGCCTGGCCCACGAGGCGGGCCCGGAGCTCGAAGCTGCCCTTGTCCTTCGGGGCCACGCTGCCCCCGGTCCAGGTGACGACGCCGTCGCTGACCGCCGACGTCCAGCCGTCGGGGTCGGTGGTGGTCACCTCGGTCGTGCCGTCCGGGAGCTGCACCCGCAGGCCGGTCGTCGGCGATTCGCCGCAGCCGTGGTCGAAGCTGAGCACGACCGTCGTGATGCCGGCGTCGTCGGTCGTCCCGCTCGCCGCGGCGGGGTCGCTCGACACGTGGGCCATGGCCGGCGACGACCACAGGGCCAGCGTCAGGAGCACGACCGCCACCAGACCGATCGACGCGACGCCGTCGGTGGCGCGCCCCAAGGCCATCCCGCCGGCGGTCGCCTGCTCGTCGTCACGTCGGATCATCGGGGACCTCCTGCCATCACGGTCAGCAGCTCGTCGTGCAGAGCGCCGTTGGTGGCGATGCCGCTGCCGCGGTCGGCGCCGGCCTCGCCGTCGAGGGCGCTGAACCGTCCGCCGGCCTCACCGATGATGACCGGCATCGGTGCCACGTCCCAGCGCGCCACGGTCGGGTCGATCATGGCGTCGATCCGACCGGTGGCGACCAGGGCGTAGCCGTACCCGTCGCCCCAGGTGCGCATGGCGGCGCCGGTGGCCTTGATCCGGCCCAGCGCCGCGTCGTCCCAGTCGTCCCAGGCGCACGTCGAGACGTAGGCCTGGTCGAGCGCGGTGGTGGTGGACACCCGCGCCGGGTCGCCGTTGCAGAAGCAGCCGAGCCCGCGGCCGGCGTAGACCGTCTCGCCGAGGCCGGGCAGGTTGATGACACCGATGGCCGGTCCGTGCTCGTCCTCCATCGCCAGGAGGTTGCAGTACAGGGGCACCCCGTGGGTGAACGCCTTCGTCCCGTCGATGGGGTCGATGATCCACGTGCGCCCGCTCGAGCCGGCGGTGTCGGCCTCCTCCTCGCCCACGACGGCGTCGTCGGGGAGGTGCCGGGCGAGCTCGTCGCGCAGGAACCGCTCGGCGGCGCGGTCGGCGACGGTCACCGGCGTGCCGTCACCCTTGTGCTCGACGCCGAGGCGGTCGGAGCGGAACCACTCCAGGGTCAACGCCCCGGCCTGGCGGGCCAGGTCCACGGCCAGGTCGAGCAGGGCGCGGTCGACGGCGGTCATGGCCACGCATTGTTCCAGCCGCGCGCCGGGCGCGGCGAGTGCGCGAGGCTGCCGGCATGCGCGCCGCCGTCCTCGAGACCCCGAACGCCCCGCTCGTCGTGACCGACGTCGAGCTCGACGATCCCCATCCCGGTGAGGTCCTGGTGCGGGTGTGCCACTGCGGCGTGTGCCACTCCGACCTGTCCATGGTCGACGGCTCGTTCCCGCCGCCGGGCCCGACCGTGCTGGGGCACGAGGCGGCCGGCGTCGTCGAGGCGGTCGGCGACGGCGTCACGATGGTGGCGGTCGGTGACCACGTCGTCCTGACACCGTGCCCGCCGTGCGGCCGGTGCTACTGGTGCGTGCGGGGCGAGTGGAGCGCGTGCGAGAACAGTCGTTCGCTGATGACCTTCTCGCATGGCGACGGCGGCACGCGGCTGCGTCGTGGTGACGAGGTGATCTACCGCGGCCTGGGCGTGGCGGCGTTCGCCGAGCACGTCGTGACCGATCAGACCGGCGCCGTCCCGGTGCCGGAGGACCTGCCGCTCGACGTGCTGTGCGTGCTCGGCTGCGCCGTGCAGACCGGCGTCGGCGCCGTCCTGCACACGGCGAAGGTCCCGCCGGGCGCCACGGTGCTGGTGCTGGGTCTGGGCGGCGTGGGGTTGTCGGTGGTCCAGGGCGCGGTCCTGGCGGCGGCGTCGCGCATCGTGGTCTCGGACCCGGTGGCGGAGCGTCGCGAGCTGGCGCGGCGGTTCGGGGCGACGGACCTGCTGGATCCGGCGACCGACGACGTCGTGGCGGCCTGCTTCGACCTCACCGGGGGCATCGGGGTCGACGTGGCGTTCGAGGCCGCGGGCCGGTCGGCGCTGCTCGGTCCGGCGATCGACGCCACCCGCTTCGGCGGCACGACGGTGCTGGTGGGCGTGCCGCCGGTGTCGGACGCGCTGACCTATGCCTCGGCGGCCATCTTCGGGGCGACGGAGAAGAAGCTGCTCGGCTGCCTGCTCGGCGGTGCCAACTCGCGGCGTGACATCCCGATGCTGGTCGACCTGTGGCGCCACGGCCGGCTGGACCTCGAGTCGATGATCACGGCGCGCCGCCCGCTCGATCAGATCAACGAGGCGCTCGACGATCTGGCGGCCGGTGTCGGCGTGCGCACCGTGATCGACCTCTGACGAGGGGTTTGGCGTTCGCGCGGGTGGGGTGTCCTTGCGGCGGGAAGGAGGCGCGGGTGGAATGGGGCGCGTGCTGAGCGGATCCCGTCCTCGTCGTCGCGCCTTCGCAGCCCTGGTCGGTGCTGCGCTCGCCCTGGCCCCCGTGTCGAGCGTGGCGTCCGCGGCGGGCGCCGTGCCGGCGACCGCGGCCGGGCCGGTGGCGGAGCAGCCGGGCGACATCATCGACCTGATGCCGCTGCAGACGGCCGATCGTCGCATCGTCGACGCGGCCGGTCGCGACGTGCTGCTGCGCGGCGCCAACGTGAACTCGCTGGGCGAGTACTGGCAGGGCGTGCCGACGATCGAGCCGACCATCCCGTTGAGCGACGCCGACTGGGACCTGATGGCGGCGCGGGGCTTCTCCGTGGTGCGCCTGCTGATCACCTGGTCGCGCGTCGAACCGACCCGAGACGTGATCGACCAGGCGTACCTCGATCAGGTCGACGCCGCCGTGACGACCGCGGCCGAGCACGGCATCTACACCGTCATCGACATGCACCAGGACGCCTACTCGGCGTTCATCTTCACCACCGACCCTGCGAGCTGCCCGCCGGGCACCAGTCCGGCCAAGGGCTGGGACGGCGCTCCGGCCTGGGCCGTGCGCACCGATGGCCTCTCCACGTGCACCGTCTCTGGTGATCGCAACAGCTCGCCGGCCGTGAACCGGGCCTGGAACAACTTCTACGACAACGTGGACGGGCTGCGCGACGAGTTCGCCGAGATGTGGGGTGCCGTCGCGGCACGCTTCGCCGGCCGACCCGAGGTGGCGGGGTACGACCTGCTCAACGAGCCCGAGAACCCGCGACCCGCCGCCGAGCTGCAGCCGTTGTACGACGCGTTGCTGGCCGACACCATCGGCGCCATCCGTGCCGCGGAGTCGGGGGCGCCGTTCGACCACATCGTGTTCGTCGAGCCGGCCCTGCCCGCGGCGGACATCTCGCGCGGGCTCGTCATCCCGAACCCGGCCGCCCTCGGCGGCGACGTCGCCAACGTGTCCGGGTCGGTGCACAACTACGCCGAGTCGATCGGCGTCGCCGGGCTCAGCATCACGATCGAGGGGATGAACGACCTGATCGACCAGATGACGGCGTCGCTCGGCGTCGGCAACTGGGGCGGGGAGTACGGCTTCTGGGACACCGAACCCGAGACGCTGGCCAAGGCCCGCCGGTATGCCGCTGACGAGGATCGCCTGGCCTGGGGCGGCGCGTGGTGGCAGTGGCGCCAGTCCTGCGGTGACCCGCATGCGGTGGCATGGTCGGGCGGCTCCGTGGTGGCGCCGTCGGGCACGTCGACGCACCTCAACCTCCTGGGCTGCCCGGGCAACGACGACCTGGGCGCCAACGACTCCTTCCTGGACATCCTGGGCCGCGGCTACCCGCGCGCCACGCCGGGACGCATCGACGAGCTGCGCAGCGACGTCGACACCGGTTGGCTCAAGGTCAAGGCGACGGCGGCGACGGCCGGCGGCGAGCTGGTGGTGTGGACGCCGACGGCGAACGACGCGGCGCACGCCGTGCACACCGTCGGGCTCACCGACGTGACCGAGCACCCCGTCGAGGGCGGCCGCATCGTCGTGGCGCGGGTGGCGTCGCCCGGCACCTACGTCCTCTGGGTCGGCGCGCCGGACGAGGATCCGTCAACGACGACGAGCACGTCGTCCGCGCCCGCCGGTGTCGTCGTGACGCCGCTCTTCACGGGCTGAGGCGTTCAGGTCGTCGGCGGGTCGGGCGCCGGGGGAGCGCCTGTCGTGTCGGGCAGCTCGAAGCCCACGGTGGCGCCGCCGCCGGGCGTCTCGGCGACGAAGGTCCGACCCTCGTGCGCCCGCACGATCTGGTCGACGATGGCGAGGCCGAGGCCGGAGCCGGGCGCGCTGCGCGCCTGCTCGGATCGCCAGAAGCGCTCGAACACATGGTCCTGGTCGGCCACGGCGATGCCCGGGCCGTGGTCGACGACCGCCACCCGCGTGCCGGTGACCTCGACGGTGATGGCGGTGTCGGGGGGCGAGAACTTGGTGGCGTTGCCGACGAGGTTGGCGACGGCCCGGGTGAGCTGCGCCGGGCGGGCCTGCACCGTCGCCGGCTGCCGTGCGGTGACGGTGATCGTCCGATCGGTGCGGCGCTCGGCGCGCGACGCGACCTCGCGGACGATGTCCTCGAGCGCGACCGGGCGCAGGGGTTCGTCGGTGGGGCCGGCGTCCTGGGCCAGCTCGACCAGCTCGCGCACGAGGTCGGTCAGCTCGTCGACCTCGGCGGTGACGTCGTCGAGCAGGCGTCGCCGGTCGTCGGGGTCGAGGCGATCGGCGCTGCGCAGCACCTCGGCGTTGGTGCGCAGGCTGGTCAGCGGGGTGCGCAGCTCGTGCGACGCGTCCTGCACCAGCCGTTGCTGCTGGGCGCGCGACTGCGCCAGCGCGTCGAGCATCTGGTTGAACGCCACCGCCAGCCTGGCCACCTCGTCGTCGCCGTGCACCGGGATGGGGTCGGCGAGCTCGCTGGTGGTCGCCATGTGCTCGGCCGCGCCCGTCAGCTGGCGCACCGGCTGGACCGTGCGGCCGGCGACGATCCACCCGATCGCAGCCGCAGCGGCCGTGCCGAGCACGCCGAGCAGGAGCAGGCGCGCCCGCAACCCCCGAAGGACGGCGTCGTCGCTCGAGCGGTCGATGCCCACCTGCGCCGCTCCCAGCTCCCCGGCGGACCGGGTCAGCACGAGGTAGGGCACGCCGTCGACGGCGACCTCGTCCACGGCGCGCTCGGCGTCGCCCCGGGCGACGGCGCGGGCGCGATCGGAGACGGGGAGCTGCACCCCGATGGGCACGCTGGCGATGTCGCCGTCCGGGGCGATGACCTGCACCGCCACGTCGAGCCGCTCGCCCGGGAGGAGGAAGCCCCCCGACGGTTCGCGTCGGCGCTCGAAACGCTCCTCGCGCCGCTCGAGCTCGCGGGTCACGGCCTCGGCGCGGGTCTCGAGCAGCTCGTCGGCCTGCTGCCGCAGCTCGTTGCGCGTCAGGACGTACCCGGCGGTGCTCGCCAGCGCCACCGTCAGCGCCACGGTGGCGCCGAGGATCAGGGCCAGGCGGGCGCGCAGGCTCACGTACCGGCCCGCAACACGTAGCCGACGCCGCGCACGGTGTGGATGAGGCGCGGCTCGCCGGCCTCCTCGGTCTTGCGGCGCAGGTAGCCGACGTACACCTCCAGCGACTTGGAGGTGGTGCCGAAGTCGTAGCCCCAGATGCGCTCGTAGATCAGCTCCCGACTCAGCACGATGCCGTCGTTGTGCATGAGCAGCTCGAGGAGGTCGAACTCGGTCTTGGTGAGCTCGAGGAGCCGCTCCCCGCGGTGGACCTCGCGCCGGCGCGCATCGAGCCGCAGGTCGTCGACCACCAGCTCCGCTGCGTCCTCGTCGGGGGCGTTGCGGCGCAGCAGGGCGCGCGTGCGCGCCAGGAGCTCCTCGAGCGCGAAGGGCTTGGGCAGGTAGTCGTCGGCGCCGGCGTCCAGGCCGGCGACGCGATCGGACACGGCGTCGCGCGCCGTGAGGATGAGGATGGGCGTGCGGTCGCCGCGGTCGCGCAGGCGCCGGCAGGCGGTGATGCCGTCGACGTTGGGCATCATCACGTCGAGCACGATCAGGTCCGGCGGTGTGGCCTCGATCACGTCGAACAGCGCCAGGCCGTCGGAAGCCATCATCACGCGGTAGCCCTCGAGGCGCAGCGCCCGATCGAGGCTCTCTCGCACGGCGCGGTCGTCGTCGACCACGAGCACGGTTGCGACGTCGACGTTGCCAGTCCCGCTCATGCCGCCAGGATGGCACCTCAGCGTGAGACCCGGGTAAGAACGCCGCGGCTACGGTCGGACGCCGTGCGCGCCTCCCTCGATCCGTCCCGCGACCCCGCCGACTATCGCTTCACCCACACGATCCGGGCCCGGTTCGCGGAGACCGACGCCATGGGCATCGTCCACCATGCGGCGTACCTGCCGTACCTGGAGGAGGCGCGCGTGGCGCTGCTGCGGGACCTCGGCCGTCCGTACACCGTGCTGCGCGCCGAGGGCATCGACTTCACCGTGCTCGAGGTGGCGATCCGCTACCGGATGCCCGTGCGGTTCGACGACGAGATCGTGGTGCACGTGGCGGTCGGGGCGGTGACGCGCACGACGTTCCAGATCGCCTACCTGCTCACCGTGGACGGTGCGACGGCGGCGACGGCGGTGACGGTGCACGGGTGCGTCAACCCCGACGGCCGCCCGATGCGGATGCCGGCGTGGATCGCCGCCGAGGTCTCGTGAACCGCACGGGCGCCGCCGAGAGGCCGGGACGTACATGAGCCTCGTCCCGCTGCCACCGCAGCCCGCCGGCGTGCCGTGGCCGACGGACGCCTGGCCGGCCGGGCCGGGGTTGCCGCCCGAGGCGGCGGACCTGGTCGACGACATGCTGGGCGACGTGGCGACGTACGGGCAGACGTACGCCGTCGTCGTGGTCCAGGGCGGCAGGCTGCTGGCGGAGCGCACGGCCGGCGCCCTCGAGCACTTCGATCGGCCGCCGACCCCCGTCACCCCCGAGACCCCGCTGCTGTCCTGGTCGATGGCCAAGTCGATCCTGCACGCCGCGGTCGGGATCCTGGTGGGTCGGCGGCTCCTCGATCCGATCGCCCCGGCGGCGGTGCCGGGATGGCGTGACGACGAGCGGGCGGGCATCACGCTGGGCCATCTGCTCACGATGCGCGACGGCCTCGACTTCGTCGAGGACTACGACGACGCCGGACGGTCCGACGTCATCGAGATGCTCTTCGGCGCGGGGCAGGACGACGTGGCGGGCTTCGCCGCGGCGCGCCCGGCACGCCACGAGCCCGGTGCCGTCTTCAACTACTCGAGCGGCACGAGCAACATCGTGGCGCGCCTCGCCGGCGACGTGGTGGGCGACGGCGGGCAGGGCGACGGGGGCGCGTCGGCGTTCTCGGCGTTCCTGCACGACGAGCTGTTCGCGCCGATCGGGATGCGATCGGCGCAGCCGGGCTTCGACGCCGCGGGCACGTTCGTCGGGTCGAGCTACGTGCACGCCACGGCGCGCGACTTCGCCCGGTTCGGGTTGCTGGCGCTGCGCGGCGGGAGGTGGGACGGCCGCCAACTGCTGCCGGAGGGGTGGATCGACCACGGCCGGACGCCTCGCTCGATCGACCCGGACGACGGTCGGCGCTATGGCGCCCACTGGTGGGTCACGGGGGCGGACCACGGCGGCTTCTGGGCCAACGGGTTCGACGGCCAGTCGATCCTGTGCGTGCCGGCGGCGGACCTGGTCGTGGTGCGCCTCGGCCGCTCGCCGCAGTCGTGCGCGGACGCGCTCCTGCGCTGGCGCGGGGCCATGGCCGACGCCGTGCTGGCCGCCGGCTGAGCCGCGCCGGCCGCCGGAGATTCCCTGACGTCGGCGTCAGTTCTCCCAGATCTCGGCCCTCGCCGGCCGCTACCCTGACCGGCGCGCGGCAGGAGGGGCCGCCGCGCCGGAAGAGGGGGAACGATGGCGCTGCCGCTCGAGGGCATCACGGTGCTGGAGGTCGACAACTGGGGCTTCTCGCCGTCGGCGGGGACGGTGCTCGCCGACTGGGGCGCCGACGTGATCAAGGTGGAGCCACCGGGCAAGGGCGACCCGATCCGGGGCATCTTCGGCGCCGTGTCGTTCGGCGAGGGCTCGATGGTCAACTTCATGCACGAGCAGTGGAACCGCAACAAGCGGTCGATGGCCATCGACCTGACCTCCGCCGACGGGCGGGCCTTGCTCGACGAGCTGATCGGGCGGGCGGACGTGTTCTTGACGAACTACCTGCCGCCGCTGCGCCGCAAGCTGCAGATCACCGCCGACGACGTGCGGTCGGCCAACCCGACCATCGTCTACGCGCTGGCGACCGGCCAGGGCTCGAAGGGTCCCGACGCCGAGCGCCCGAGCTTCGACTACATCTCGGCGTGGGCGCGCGCCGGGGTCGGCGAACGTCTCACGCTCGAGGGCGGCCCGCTCGCGGCGCAGCGTCCCGGGTTCGTCGACACGACTGCGGGCAATTTCCTGGCCGGTTCGATCGCCGCCGCGCTGCTGCGCCGGGAGCGCTTCGGCGAGGCGGTCGACGTCGAGCTGTCGTTGCTCGCCGCCGGTGCGTGGATGCTCGGTCCCGACGTCGCCAACTATCTGACGAACGGCTTCGAGCTGCCGCGCGGCGGGATGGACGGTGCCGGCGCCGGCCCGATGATGACCTGGTACGCCTGCGGCGACGACAAGCGTCTCGTGTTCTGCATGATGAACCCCGAGGCGTATCTCGACCAGGTCCTCGACGCCCTCGACCGCCGGGACCTGCTCGACGACGAGCGCTTCGCCACGGCCGAGGCCCGCGCCGCCAACGCCATGGCGTTGCGCGACGCCCTCGCCGCCACCATCGCCGAGCGACCCCGGCACGAGTGGGCCGATCGCCTCGACGCGCACGAGGTCATCTGGGCGCCCGTGCAGTCGCCGGCCGAGCTGGTCGAGGACCGCCAGGTCGTGGCCAACGGGTACGTGCTGGCCTTCGACCGTGGCGAGCAGGGGACGACCCGGGTGGTGTCGAGCCCGGCCCAGTTCGACGGCGAGCCGATCGCGGCCCGCAACCCGGCGCCCGATCTCGGGCAGGACACCGACGACGTCCTGCGGTCGCTCGGTTGGGACGACGCTCGCATCGCCGCCGCACGCGACGCCGGCGTCGTCGGCTGACATCGCCGTCCGACGTTCTTACCTGATTCTTGGTTTTCCCTCGCCCGACCCTTACCGGTCGACCCCATCATGGGGCACACATCGGATGCGGACCCCCGTGCCCAAAGGAGCGAACCCATGAAGAAGGCCGTCGCCATCGGAGCGATCTCGGCATCACTGCTCGCCGGCGCGGCCGTCGGGGGCATGCTCGGCACCCCGGCGCTGGTCGGCGCCCAGGACGCCCCGACCACCGAGGCCCCGGCGCCCGACGCCTCGGCACCGGAGCAGGCGCGCGACTGGGTGCGCCAGGCCCTCGACGACCTCGTCGCCGACGGCACCTTGACCACGGAGCAGGCCGACGCCGTCGCCAACAAGCTCGCCGAGTCCCGGCCCGAGCGCGGTCCGGGTGGCCCGGGTGGTCCGGGTCACGGCCGTCACGGCAAGGGCCCCGGCCTCGAGGCAGCGGCGACCGCACTCGGCATCGAGCCGAGCGAGCTCATGACCCAGCTGCGTGACGGCAAGACGATCGCGCAGGTCGCCGCCGACAAGGGCGTCGACGTGCAGACCGTCATCGACGCCATGGTCGCCGACATGAGCACCCACCTCGACGAGGAGGTCGCCGAGGGCGATCTCACCCAGGAGGAAGCCGACGCCCGCAAGGCCGAGGCCACGGAGCGGATCACCGAGATGGTCAACAACGGCATGCCCGCCGGCGGACCGATGGGTCGCGGCGGCAAGGGCCACCACGACGACGATGCCCCCGACGACGGTGCCGTCGAGGCACCGACCACCGAGGACACCCAGGGCGCCTAAGCCGACCTCGTCGCACACACCCCACCACCACCCACCCGTACCGGCCCTGCCGCCCGCTCCACCCGGGCGCCGGGGCCGGTGCGCGTCTGCGCTGCACCGGGGGGCCTCCGCCGCGGGGCTCGTGGGTTCAGCGGGTGGCGTTGGTCCAGCGGCTGCCGTCCCAATAGCGCTCGGTGGCTGCGCCGTGCGGGTCGGCGTACCACCCCGCCGGCGGGTCGGGGCGCCGGTCGGCGAGATCGGGCGGCGGCAGCGCCGCGGCGGGGTCCGCTGCGGGCAGCGGTGCCGTGGAGTCGGTGCCGGGCACGGCT
>JAGQTE010000058.1 GCA_020439175.1 Acidimicrobiales bacterium
CCACCACGTCGTCGGCACCGTGAACGGGTCATCCAGCGAGACCAGCTCTCCCACGTGGACCACCCTAGGGAGCGCTGGTCCGGCTGCGAAGGGAACTCTGGCCATTTCTCGCCGACCCGCGGGACGGTACGTTGTGGCGCCATGAAGGTCTTGGGCATCGACATCGGCGGCACCGGCATCAAGGGGGCCGTGGTCGACACCAAGCGGGGCGTGCTCAAGTCCGACCGGCTGCGCATCCTCACCCCCCATCCGGCCACGCCCGACGCCGTGGCGGACGTGGTGGCCCGCATCGCCACGCACTTCGAGTGGGACGGCCCGGTCGGCACGGCGTTCCCCGGCGTCGTGCGCGACGGCACGGTGCACACCGCCGCCAACCTCGACCCTGCCTGGGTCGGCCAGTCGGCCACCGACGCCTTCGCCGCCGCCACCGGCGCGTCGGTCGTCACCTGCATCAACGACGCCGACGCCGCCGGCGAGGCCGAGGCGGCCTTCGGGGCGGCCAAGGGGGTGGGCGGGGTCGTCCTCGTCGTGACGCTCGGGACCGGCATCGGCTCGGCGCTGCTGGTCGACGGGCGCCTGGTGCCCAACACCGAGCTCGGCCACCTCTCGCTGCACGGCGACGACGCCGAGCACTACGCCGCCGAGTCGGTGCGCGAGACGCAGGCGCTGAGCTGGGAGGACTGGGCGGCACGGGTCAACGAGTACCTGCACCTGGTCGAGGACCTCTTCTGGCCGGACCGGTTCGTCCTCGGCGGCGGCGTGTCCAAGCAGGCCGACAAGTTCATCCCGCTGCTCGACGTGCGCACGCCGGTCGTGCCGGCGGAGCTGCGCAACAAGGCGGGCATGGTGGGCGCCGCCGAGGTGGCCCGCCGGACCGCCGCCGAGGGCCACAACCACGACGGTCGGCTCAGGCGCCGCCGCTGAGCGCGCCGCGCTGCGCCGTCAGGCCCACGAACAGGTGGTCCTGCAGGCGCACGAGGTGACGGTGCGCCTCGTCGGCGTCGAACATGCCGGCGAGCGCCAGCATGCACACGCCGTGCGACGAGGCCCACAGCTCGACGGCGATGTCGTCGGCGTCGCCGTCGAGCAGGTCGGCGTCGATGCAGGCCTGCACGCAGTCGATGAGCTGGCGCAAGGTCGACAGCGCGAAGGCCGTGTCTTCGTCGTCGGGCTCGAACCCGGCGGGCGTCGGACCGAACATCACCGCGTACAGGTGGGGGTTTTCCAGCGCGTTCGCCAGGTAGGCGTCGCGCTGCGCCGCCAGCCGGTCGAGCGGGTCGGGCTCGTCGGCGGCGGCGAGCCGGTCGCCGAGGCGGCGGAAGCCCTCCAGGTAGACCGACCGGACGAGCTCGCCCTTGTTGCCCAGCAGCGCGTAGATGGCGGTGGTCGACGTGTCGCACGCCGCGGCGACCCGGCGCACCGACACCCCCCGGGGCCCCTCGGCGGCGAGCAGCTCGGCGGCGGTCTCGATGAGGCGGGCGCGCAGGGCGTCGTCGTACGTGCGGGGGCGGGCCATCGCTTGACAACCGTAGCACCAACGGTGTTACATAACGGCGTTATCAAACGCGCCGGCCGCAGTCGGCCGGGCCCGAGGGGGAGCCATGACCACCACCGACGCCGACGAGATCACCAACGTCTACCTCAGCGACAACTTCGCCCCGGTGGCCGAGGAGGTGACCGTCACCGACCTCGACGTCGTCGGCGCCATCCCGGCCCAGCTCGACGGGCGCTACGTGCGCACCGGTCCCAACCCGATCGCCCCCGATCCGTCCAACCACCACTGGTTCGCCGGCGAGGGCATGGTGCACGGCGTGCGCCTGCGCGACGGCAAGGCCGAGTGGTACCGCAACCGCTACGTCCGCTCCCCGCAGGTGACCGGCGCGCTCGGCGAGCCGGCCGTGCCGAGCGACGAGGGGGGCCTGGTGCCCGGCCTCGGCAACACCAACATCGTCCATCACGCCGGGCGGCTGCTCGCCCTGATGGAGCTGAGCCTGCCGTTCGAGCTCACGCCCGACCTCGACACGGTGCGCGCCACCAACCTCGGCGGACCGCTGCCGGCGGGCATCAACGCCCACCCCAAGTTCGACCCGGACACCAACGAGCTGCACGTCATGGCCTACTCGTTCGCCGAGCCGATCCTGCGGTACCACGTGATCGGCACCGACGGCCTGCTGCGCCGCACCGAGGAGCTGGCGCTCGGTGCGCCGGTGATGGTGCACGACATGGCGCTGACCGACTCGTCGGTGATCGCCTTCGACCTGCCCGTCGTGTTCTCGCTGGAGCTGGCGATGGCGGGCCGCTCGATGCCGTTCGTGTGGGACCCGGACTACACGCCGCGCGTCGGGGTCATGCCCCGCAGCGGCTCGGGTGCCGACACGACGTGGATCGAGCTCGACGAGCCCTGCTACGTGTACCACCCCCTCAACGCCTACGACGACGACGGCCGCGTGGTCATCGACCTCGTCGTGCATCCCAAGGCCTTCGCCAACACCGAACGCGAGCCGAGCCAGGGGGAGCCGTCGATGCAGCGGTGGGTCCTCGACCCGGCGGCGGGCACCTGCAGCCGCACCGTCATCGACGAGCGAGGCCAGGAGTTCCCCCGCGCCGACGAGCGCCTCGCCGGCCGCCGGCACCGCTACGGCTACAGCGTGGCCGTGCCCGAGCTGGCCGGTCTCGGCGGCGGCGTCGGCGGGCCGGGCGGCACGCTGCTCGGCTACGACCTCGGCGCCGGCACGGTCACCGAGCACCACTTCGGCGCCGGGTGCACCCCGTCGGAGTTCGTGTTCGTGCCCGCCGGGCCCGACGCCGCCGAGAA
>JAGQTE010000544.1 GCA_020439175.1 Acidimicrobiales bacterium
CGTGCTCGTGACGACGCTCACCAAGAAGATGGCGGAGGACCTGACCGACTACCTGCTCGAGCTGGGCGTGCGGGTGCGCTACCTGCACTCGGAGATCGACACGCTCGAACGCATCGAGATCCTGCGCGACCTGCGCCTCGGCGAGTTCGACGTCCTCGTCGGCATCAACCTGCTGCGCGAGGGGCTCGACCTGCCGGAGGTGGCGCTCGTCGCCATCCTCGACGCCGACAAGGAGGGGTTCCTGCGGTCGGAGACGTCGCTCATCCAGACGATCGGTCGCGCCGCCCGCAACGTCGACGGCCAGGTCGTGATGTACGCCGACACCGTCACCGACTCCATGCAGAAGGCGATCAGCGAGACGAACCGGCGCCGCGGCTTGCAGGAGGCCTACAACGCCGAGCACGGCATCGACCCGCAGACGATCCGCAAGGCGGTCACCGACATCCTCGCCCAGCTGCGCGGCACCTCGTCCGCCCCGGTGCCGGGCGGCGACCGGCGGTCGCGTCGGCGGGACAAGCGCCGCAGCGACCTGGCCGAGCTGCCGCACGAGGACATCGGTCGGCTCATCCAGACGCTCGAGCAGGAGATGCACGAGGCGGCCGGCGACCTGCGCTACGAGTACGCCGCCAAGCTGCGCGACGAGATCAACGAGCTACGTCGCGAGTTGCGGGAGGCCGGGTGACCGCAGCCCGGCTCCGCCGGCTGCTTCCCGACGTGCTGGCGCTGACGGCGATCATGGCGGTGGCCCTGGCGTTCGTCGGCACCTCGTCGTTGTTCTCGAGCGATGAAGGCGCCGCCTTGGCGCAGGCGAACGTGCTCGATGCCACCGGCGGCTGGCTGGTGGCGCACCCGTTCCCGGAGATCGACCCCGACGGCCGGTGGTTCGCCTTCTACCGACCCGACGGCGGACCGGCGCAGTTCGCTCCCTATGCGAAGCATCCCAGCTATCCCCTTCTGCTCCAGCCGTTGGTGGCTGCCGGCGGCATGGGCGGCGCGCTCGTGGCGTCGGTCCTGGGCACGGTGATCGCCGCCGTCGCCGCGGCCTGGCTGGCGGGCTCGCTCCGTCAGGGCGCCGAGCGAGCGGCGCTGTGGATCGTCGGGTTGGGCAGCCCGCTGTTCTTCGACGCCGGCCTGGTGATGGCGCACAGCCTCGGCGCCGCCGGTTGCGGTCTCGCGGCCTGTGCGTTCGTCGGGTACCGGCGCTCGCCACGCCCGATCGTGCTCGCCCTGGGGCTGGCCGCGACCGTCGCCGCCATCCTGGTGCGCAGCGAGGCGCTGTTCTTCGGGCTGGCGGCCGGGGCGGTCCTGGCGGGGTGGGGCCTGCGACGCCGGGCCTGGCGTGAGGTGGCCGCCGGCGCCGCGGTCGCCGTGGCCTCGGTGGTGACGCTGCTCGTCGAGCGACGCTGGGTCGCCTCGATCATCGACGGGTCGCTCGTCGTGCCGACGGCGGGGCTGGCGCGGGGCGACCTCGTCGCCGGGCGCATCTCGGGTGCGCTGTGGACGTTCGTCTCGACGACCGGACGAGGCAGCGGCCTCGTGGCGGGCGCGGCGTTGCTGGCGATGCTCGCCGCCGTCGTCGCCGGGTTCGCCATGCGGGCGCGCCCGCCGAGCCGGGTGGCGGCAGTGGGTGCGTCCGTGGTCGTGGCGGTGGCGGCGGTGGTGGCTGCCGTCGCACCGGAGCCCGATGCCATCTCGGGCCTGTTCGC
>JAGQTE010000545.1 GCA_020439175.1 Acidimicrobiales bacterium
CCTACGCCCGCGCCGGCGCCGAGGCGCTGCCGTTCGCCGACGGCGCCTTCGACGCCGTCAACGTCACGCTCGTGCTCGAGCACCTCGACGACCTCGACGCCGCCGTCGCCGAGATCGCCCGGGTGCTGGCGCCCGGCGGCCACCTCGTGCTCCAGCTCAACCACCCGTGCTTCCAGACGCCGGCGTCGGGCTGGATCGACGACCAGTTCATCGACCCGCCGGAGCAGTACTGGCGCATCGGCCCGTACCTGCCCGAGGCGGTCACGGTCGAGGAGGTGGCCAAGGACGTGCACGTGCGCTTCGTGCACCGGCCGCTGGCGCGCTACCTCAACGCCCTCGTCGCCGCCGGACTGCTCGTGGAGCGGATGGTCGAGCCGGCGCCGCCCCCGGGCTTCCTGGCGCAGGCGCCGGAGTACACCGACGCCGCCACCGTCCCCCGCCTGCTGGCCCTGCGCTGCCGCAAGACCTGACCGATCAGCGACCGCCCCACCCCGACCCCGCATCCCGGAATCGGGCTGGAAACGCCGAGATGTCGGAGTTCCGAGCCCAATTTCGGGGTGACGGCGTGGGTCAGCGGCTGGGGGTGTGGATCTTGTCGTAGACGGCCTGGGCCACCGTGTCGGGCAGCCACGACAGCGCCTGCAGCTCGTCGAGCGACGCCCGCTTCACGGCGCCGACCCCGCCCAGCTCCTTCACCAGGCGCTTGCGGCGCGTCGGGCCCAGGCCCGGGATGTCGTCGAGCACCGAGCGGGTCATGCGCTTGTTGCGCAGCTGGCGGTGGTACGTGATGGCGAAGCGGTGCGCCTCGTCGCGGATGCGCTGGAGCAGGAACAAGCCCTCCGAGCCCCGCGGCACCTCGACCGGGTCGGCCTGGCCCGGCACGAAGACCTCCTCGAAGCGCTTCGCCAGCGACGCCACCGGGATCTCGTCGGCCAGGCCGAGCTCGCGCAGCACCCGCACCGCCACGCCGAGCTGGCCCTTGCCGCCGTCGACGAGCAGCAGCTGCGGCGGGTAGGCGAACTTCCCGGTGCGCTCGGCCACGGGCTTGGCCCGCTCCTCCAGGTAGGCCTTGAGCCGGCGGGTCAGCACCTCCTCCATGGCGGCGAAGTCGTCGTTGCCGGGCACCTCGCGCACCTTGAAGCGGCGGTACTCGCTGCGCTTGGGCAGCCCGTCCTCGAGCACCACCATCGACCCGACGTAGTCGCTGCCTTGGATGTGGCTCATGTCGTAGCACTCGATGCGCAGCGGGGCGGCGGGCAGCCCGAGGGCGTCGCCGAGCTCGTTGAGGGCCTTGGCCCGGCTGTTGTGGTCCGACGCCCGCTTGAGGCGATGGCGCTGGAGCTCCTCGGTGGCGTTCTGGGTGACGGTGGCCAGCAGCGCCCGCTTGTCGCCGCGCTGGGGCACCCGGATCTGCACCGCGCTCCCCCGCTCGTGGGTGAGCCACTCCTCGTACAGCGCCGGCTCGGCCGGCTCGTCGGGCACCAGCACCTGCTTGGGCACGCCGAGCACCGGCCGCTCGCCGTAGAGGCGCTCGAGCACCCGGTCGACGAGCTCGCCGGCGGTGAGGTCCTCGGCCTGGTCGACGACGAAGCCGTTGCGCCCCAGCACGCGGCCCTTGCGCACGTGGAACACCTGCACGGCCGCTTCCAGGTCGTCGCCGGCGATGCCGACCACGTCCAGGTCCTCGGGGCGGTCGAAGACCATCTGCTGGCGCTCGAGCGCCTTGCGCACGCTGGCGAGCCGGTCGCGCAGGCGCGCCGCCCGCTCGAACTCCAGCGCGTCGGCCGCCTCGAGCATCTCGCGCTCGAGCCGCGCCACGACCTCGTCGCCGTCGCCCTCCAGGAACCGGCAGAGCTGGGCGACCATCGCCTGGTAGACCTCGGGCGTCACCTCGTCGACGCAGGGCCCGGCGCACTTCTCGATGTGGAACAGCAGGCACGGCCGGCCCGAGCGCTGGTGGCGGGCCAGCTTGGCGTCCGAGCAGGTGCGGATGGGGAACGTGCGCAGCAGCAGGTCGAGCGTCTCGCGGATGGCGTAGGCGTGCCCGTAGGGGCCGAAGTAGCGGTTGCCCTTGCGCTTGGCGCCGCGCATGACCATGGCGCGGGGCCACTCGTCGCCCATGGTCAGCGCCAGGTACGGGTACGACTTGTCGTCGCGGTAGCGGACGTTGAACCGGGGCTGGTGGCGCTGGATCAGGGCGTACTCGAGCAGCAGCGCCTCGACCTCGGTGGCCACCTCGATCCACTCGACCGACTCGGCCGTCTCCACCATCTGCGCCGTGCGGGTCGCCATCAGGCGCGGGTCGCCGAAGTAGTTGTTGAGCCGCTGGCGCAGGTTGCGCGCCTTGCCGACGTAGATGACGCGGCCGTCGCCGTCCTTGAACTGGTACGAGCCGGGGGTCTCGGGGATCGTCCCGGCGGGAGGTCGCTGCACCACGCCTCCCAGCCTGCCGGATCACACCGCCACCTGCGACCGTCGCACCCCTACGATGCCGTGCGTGTCGAGCAGAGCAGCGGACCGCACCATCGCCTTCGTCCTGCTCGGGCTGGTCGCCGCCGTGTTCCTGGTCCTGGCAGCCGACCGCATCACCGGACCGTTCGGCGACTCCGACGAGGGCATCAACGCCGCCGTGTGGGCCACCAACAGCCGCGCCCTGCGCGAGCTCGGCCCGTTCGAGTCCGCGCTGGGTGGTCGGCGCGCCGACGGGACCGCGTACGCCAACCATCCACCGCTCATCGTCGTCGAGACGGCGCTGGCCGAGCTCGCCGCCGGCGAGCACACCTTCACGTCCCGAGCCCCTGCATGGCTGGGGGCCTTGGCCACGATCCCGTTGCTGTACGTGTTGCTGCGCCGCGCGCGCCTGGGGCCGTTGCCCGCTGCCGCCGGCGCCGCCACCGCCTGCCTCACCCCGATGTTCGTGGTGTACGGGCCGATGCTCGACACGCCGGTGACCTCGCTCCCCTTCGGCATCGCCGTGCTGATCATGTGGCAGCGCGACGTGCGCCCTGACGACGACGGGCCACCACCGTGGTGGGCAGCGGCGGGCCTCAGCGCCCTCGCCTGCTTCGCCGGGTGGCAGGCCACGCTGCTGGTCGGCACCTGCGCTGCGACGGTCGCCGTCGTGCGACGGGCCGAGGGCATCACCGCACTGCGACGAGCCGGCGCCTACGCCCTCGGTGGCATCGTCGGCGTCTCCGCATCCGTGGCGTCGATCTGGTGGGCCTACGGCGACCTGGCGCCGTTGACCGAGAAGTTCTCGCGGCGCGCCGGAAGCGCCGTCGTCAGCTACCTCGACGTGGTGGCGTTCCAGGTCCCGTGGCTGGTCCAGTTGCTGGGCCTGGCCCTGGTCGGCCTGGCTGCCTGCGTCGTCGCCGCCGTGCGGGACGACGGCCTCCGGCCGCTCGCCACGATGAGCCTGTTCGTGACCTTCGCCTACGCCGTGGTGTTCAAGGAGGCGGCGGCGGGCCACCAGTTCTGGCTGTACTGGGTGCTCGTACCGACGGCGATCGGCGCGGGCTACGCCGCTCGAGCGATCGTGCGCAAGGTCCGGTCCGAGACGTCGGCACCGGCCGGTCCGTGGGTGGCGGTCACCAGCCTGTTGGTGCTCGTCGGCGCCGTCAACCTCGTGCCCACCACGTTGGCGGAGAAGCAGATCGTCGAAGGGCAGGCAGCGGGCAGCCTCGTCGAAGCGCTCGGCATCACCGGGGCGCAGCAGGCCGGTGCGCCAGTCCGCTACATCGGACAGGACCGGCGACCCGAGGACTACGTCGGCTACATCCTGCGCACCGGCGTCGAGCGCGTACCGGACGCGACGGCGTTGACCGAGCTCGCCCGGCAGGCGCCACAGACGCCGGTGTTGGTGCTGACGACATGCGACGATCCGCCCGACGACTGGTGCGAAACGGTGATCGGCGAGGTCGCAGCCGACGGTCCGGTGGTGCACAGCGCCGCCGAGCTGGCCGAGCGCTTCGGCAACTGACGCGGAACCTAGGATCGATCACCGTGGCATCGGAGGCCGACTACTACGAGCAGGCGGCGCTGTGGGACGCCCAGCACCTCGCCGACTCGTCGTCCATCGACGAACGCCTCGACCGCACGCTCGCCCTCCTGCCGGCCGACGCCGGGTGTGTCGTCGACGTCGGTGCCGGCGACGGTCGGTTCGTGCGGCTGCTCGCCGGGCGCCCGGACGGTCCACCGGTCTTCGCGGTGGAACGAAGCCGGACCGCGCTGGGACGCATCGGCGTCGCCGGGGTCCAGGCCTCGGCCGAAGCGCTGCCGTTCGGCGATGCATCCGTGGACACGCTCTGCGCACTCGAGGTCATCGAGCACCTGCCGGTCGAGATCTATGCCCGGGCGCTCGCCGAGCTGGCGCGCGTCGCCCGTCGCTACGTGGTGATCAGCGTGCCCAACCGCGAACGCATCGAACGCGCCCACGTGACGTGCCCGGTGTGTCGCTGCCGGTACAGCCCCTCTCGCCATCTGCGCACGTTCACGCCCGACTCGCTCGCGAGCCTCCTGCCCGGGTTCACGGCGCGGTCGGTCGCCGAGTTCGGCCACCGCGCCTACTGGTACCCGCGTGCGCTGCGCGTCGGCCTCGAGCGGCTCGGCGTGCTCGATCGGCCGGGCCTGCCGCAGTGCCCGCAATGCGGCGCCGGGTTGCGGCACACCGCCGCGCCGCCGGCACCTGGCGAGGACAGCGCCCGATCGGGTGACCCCCGCCCGGCCGAGGCCGCGGGCGTGCGGCGGCGGGGGTACGACCTCGCTCGGCGGTTGGCACCGCGTGCCCGCCACCCCTACTACCTGGCTGCCGTCCTCGAGCGTCGAGCGCCGACCGGCGGGCGCGCCTAGGCGCGTCCGAGCACGATCGCCGTCGCCAGCGATCCCACGATGGCGATCGCCGACAGCACGGGCAGGGTTCGACCGACACGCAGGCCGCGCAGCGCGGCGGCGCGCTGCAGCTCGATGCCGATGGCCACGACGCCGAACGTCGCCGTCGCCGCCGCCACGGCGACGACCCCGGACAGCGACGCCGCGATCGCCACGACGAGCCCGAGCAGCACCAGACGGATCGACTCCCAGCGCACGACGTTGCGGGCCCCGTCAGCGGTCAGCGCCGTGCCCACGGCGATGCCGAGCAGCATCCGCCACGGCACGGCGAACGCCAGCACGACCAGGACCGGACCGACGGGCGCCCAGTCGGGGCCCAGGAACCAGGGCAGCACCACGGCGAGCACCACGGCGATGGCGGCGCCGGCGAGCCCGAGCATCCACCCGCGCTGCACGAGGCGATCCAGGTGCCCCTGGGCCTGGTCGGTGTCGTCGGCCGTCGACGCCAGGTCCACGAACGCCGCCTGGGTGAACGGCACGGCCAGCAGGGCGGGCGCGGCCGAGGCCATGCGAAAGGCGATCACGTACTGCGACAGCGCCACCGGTCCGAGCAGCGCCCCCACGAGCAAGAAGTCGACGTTGGCGGCGGCGTAGGTCACCACTTGGCCGAACCACTCGTCCGAGGCGCGCGTCGGCGCACCGTCGGCGGTGAACAGCTCCAGTCCGGCACCGGTCATGGCGATCTCGATGCCGTGCTTGAGGACGAACGCCGCGGCGAAGGCGACGACCCCCGCGCCGGCCAGCGCACCCGCCGTGCAGGCGGCGGCGAACCAGACCGCACCGACCAGCTCCGCGCGCACCACCGGTCGATCGCCCACGACCTTCAACGTCGCCGCCTTGCGCACGTAGCTCTCACCGGCACACGCCCACAGCACGCCTCCGCCGGCGACGGTGGCCCCGATGGCGGCGCCCGCCACAGGCACCAGCACCAGACCCACCACGACACCGCCGACGCCCACCGCCGCGTTCACCCACCGGAGCCGACGCAGGCTCGCCGCGGCGAGGTGCTCCCCCGGGGCGGCCCGCAGGACGCGGAACCCGACGCCGAAGTCGGCCACCTGGATCGCCAGCGAATTGAGCACGAACAGCACGGCGATGGGAGCGAAGACGTCGGGGCCGAGGCGCCGGGCCAGCAGCAGGGAGGCGACGCCGAGCACGGCCTGGTCCACCCCGCGGCTCTGCACCAGGCCACGCAGTCGCAGCCGTTGGACAGTGGCGTCGCTCACCGACGGTCCGACCCGAGCCCGAACCACTCGGCGTAGACGCCCCACAGCCACCCGAGGGCCACGATCGCCGACGCCGACGCGCTCATGACGTGGGCCGTGAGCGTCCCGGGCGGACCGGACGGTCCCGCGACCTCGACGCCGCCGATGGCGACGATCCCGGCGGCGACAGCCCCCGTGCGCGCGCCACGGCCGAGCCGCCTCCAGCCGATGCCGGCGGCGACCGCCGCCACGACCGGACCGACGAGGAGCACGAGCTGCCGGGGGCGGGGGCGGTCACCGGACTGACGCCAGTAGCGCACCTTCCAACGGCCGAAGCGGACGTACTGGCGCCACAGCCCCGCCAGGTCCCGCCGCGGCAGGTAGCCCACGGCGAGACCGGCCTCGAACCACACGGTCCCGCGCGCCGCCATCCGCCGGTTGAGCTCGAAGTCCTGGTTTGTCGACCACCGCTCGTCCCACCCGCCCGCGGCACGCAGCTCGTCGGTGCGGAAGGCGCCGAGGTACACCGTGTCCGCCGGCCCGCTGGCCGCGCCGCGCCGGTACCGAGCGCCGCCCATGCCGTAGCGGTTGTTGAGCGCGCGGGCGATGCCGACGGCTCGTGGCGAGTCGTCACGTGCCACCGCCACCTGGCGGCCACCGACGACCACCACATCGGGACGCGCCTCGAGCACCGCCACGCAGCCTGCGACGTAGTCGGGCGGGATCACGCTCCGAGCGTCGACACGACACAGCACGGCTCCGGTCGCGGCCGCCAGGCCGACGTTGAGGTTCGACGGGGTCGTCCCGACGGGGTTGGTGAGGACCTGCCACGACGCCAGCCCGGCGTCGGAGAGCAGCTCGACGGCGACCGACGCCGTGCCATCCGCGGACCCGCCGTCGACGACGACGACCTCGAGCGACGAACGGTCCACCGTCTGGGCCAGCACCCGCTCCAGGCAGCCCGCGATGGCGTCGTGCTCGTCGCGCGCCGGGATCAGCACGGTCGCGACCGGTCGGGTCATCGTCCCTCGCCGCGCAGCACGGCCCGCGTCGTACGCCCGATGATCCGGGCATCGAGCCGGAGGTTCTGGTGACGTAGGTAATAGAACTCGTACTGCAGCTTCTCGAGGGCGCCGAGGTCGTCACCGGCGTAGCCGTACTTGACCTGCGCCCAGCCCGTGAGCCCGGGCCGGACGAGGTGGCGCATGGCGTAGAACGGCAGCTTCTCGGTGAGCGAGTCGACGTAGTGGACCTGCTCGGGCCGTGGCCCCACGATCGACAGCTCGCCGACGAGCACGTTGAGCACCTGCGGCAGCTCGTCGAGGTGCGACACCCGCAGGAGGTGCCCGAACCGGGTGATCCGCGGGTCGCGCTCGCCGGTCCAGGCACCAGCGCCTGCCGCGTCGCCGGCGCTGGCTCCTGCCGTCGGGTCGGGCGCGGCGCGCATGGTGCGGAACTTGAGGATCTCGAACGTCTCGCCTCCCCGGCCGACCCGTGTCTGGCGGTACAGCAGCGGGCCTCGATTGGCGATGAGGTTGCCGAGCACGACCACCGGGGTCACCACCACCAACGCCACGAGGCCCATCAGTGCCAACGCCACGTCCACG
>JAGQTE010000546.1 GCA_020439175.1 Acidimicrobiales bacterium
ACCGCGGCGCTGGGCGACGCCGCCGGGGCGTTCGGCGCGGTCACCGCCGGTCCGCTCGCCAACCTCCTCGGCACATGGGGCGCCGCCGTGCTCTTCGTGGGCCTCGGCGTGGTGGCGGTGCTGATCGCCACCCGCACCAGCATCCGCTCGGCCGCCGCCGTGGCCGCGGACTCGACCCGCCCGGCCCGCAGCTTCGCCCGCCGCCACCTCGGCCGGCTCTTCGTGGTCGGCGAGCCCGACGCCGACGGGTACGACGACGAGGGCGATCGCGACGACCTGGAGCCGGTGGTGCACGTCGCCGCCGAGGACGACGGCGTCGGCGACGTCGACGTGCTCGATGCGCCGGCCGCCGAGCCCGACGACGCGGTGCCGGCCGCCGAGGTGCTCGTGCCCGAGCCGCCGGTCGACCTGCACGTGCCCGACGAGCCGACCGACGGCGAGCAGCTCGCCATCTCACTCGGTCCGGCGGGTCAGCGTTCGCCGTGGAAGCTGCCCGCCACCAAGCTGCTCGACAAGGCCGAGTCGGCCGAGGTCGACCGGCTGGCGGTCGAGGAGCAGGGTCGCCGCCTCGAGGCGGCGCTGGCCGAGCACGGCGTCGAGACGCGCCTCGTCGGCATGGTGGTCGGCCCGACGGTCACCCGTTTCGAGCTCGAGCTGGGCGCCGGCGTGAAGGTCGCCAAGGTGACCAGCCTCAACAAGGACATCGCCTACGCCATGGCCTCGCCGGACGTGCGCATCCTGGCGCCGATCCCCGGTCGCCAGGCCATCGGCATCGAGGTGCCCAACGCCGAGCGCCAGGTCGTCGCCCTGGGCGACATCCTGACGTCGGCCGAGGCCAAGCGGGCCAAGCACCCGCTCGAGGTGGGCATCGGCCGCGACATCATGGGTCGCTCGGTGCTGGTGAACCTGGCCAAGATGCCGCACATCCTCATCGCCGGCGCCACCGGCGCAGGCAAGTCGAGCTGCATCAACTCGCTGATCACGTCGGTGCTGATGCGCTCGACGCCCGACCAGGTGCGGCTCATCCTCATCGACCCGAAGCGGGTCGAGCTCGGCCAGTACAACCAGCTGCCGCACCTGCTGACCCAGGTGGTGACCAACCCCAAGAAGGCGGCCAACGCCCTCAACTGGGCGGTCAAGGAGATGGAGCGGCGCTACGACCTGCTCTCCGAGGTGGGCTTCCGCGACATCGATGGCTACAACGCCGCCTACGACCGCGGCGACTTCGAGCCCGACCCCGAGGGCCCGCCGCCGGACCTGGCGCTCGAGCGCCTGCCGTACATCCTCGTCGTGGTCGACGAGCTCAACGACCTGATGATGGTGGCGGCGCGCGACGTCGAGGAGTCGATCTGCCGCCTGGCCCAGATGGCGCGCGCCGTGGGCATCCACCTCGTCATCGCCACCCAGCGGCCGTCGGTCAACGTCATCACCGGCGTCATCAAGGCCAACGTGCCGGCCCGGCTGGCCTTCGCCGTGTCGTCGATCGCCGACAGCCGCGTCATCCTCGACCAGGCGGGCGCCGAGCGCCTCGTCGGTCGGGGCGACATGTTGCTGCTGGACCAGACCTCCAGCGTGCCGCACCGTCTCCAGGGTGCGTGGGTCTCCGAGGAGGAGGTCCGCTCGATCGTGGCCCACTGGCGGCGCCAGGCACCGCAGGTCGAGTACGACGACTCGGTCGAGGGGACCGACGACACCGAGCTCGGCGGCGGCGGATCCGGCGGCGGCGGTGGCGGGGGTGACGACGAAGACGATCTGCTCGTCGCCGCCATGGAGCTGGTCGTGCGCAGCCAGCTCGGGTCGACGTCGATGCTGCAGCGCAAGCTGCGGGTCGGGTTCGCCCGCGCCGGTCGGCTGATGGACCTGCTCGAGCAGCGCGGCGTGGTCGGACCGTCCGAGGGCTCCAAGGCGCGCGCCGTGCTGATGACGGTCGAGGAGTTCGAGGGCATGTCGGGCGAGAGCGCCCCCGTCGGCGTCGGCTAGCGACCTCGCCGCCCGCGGCGCCGAGCGGCCCGCCTGCGGGACGCGCCCCGGTCGGCCCGGATGCCAAGCTGTCGGCCATGGCCGACGACACCATCACCTCGCGTCCCACCGTCCCCGTCGAGCGGGTCGAGATCGACCTCCGCACCGTGACCGAGGGCCTGCGGTTCCCCGAGGGGCCGGTGGCCATGCCCGACGGATCGGTGGCGCTGGTCGAGATCGCCCGCGGCACGCTGACGCGCGTCGACGTCGCCACCGGCGACACCCGGGTCGTCGCCGAGTGCGGGGGCGGTCCCAACGGCGCGGCGATGGGACCTGACGGTCGGATGTACCTCGCCGACAACGGCGCCTTCTTCACGTGGTTCACCGACGAGGCGTCGGGCATCACCATCCCCGGGCCGACCCCCGACGAGCACGTCGGGGGCGCCATCGCCGCCGTCGACCTCATGAACGGCACGACCGACCTCGTGTACACCGCCATCGACGGGGTGCGGCTCGTGGCACCGAACGACCTCGTCGCCGACGGGCACGGTGGCTTCTGGTTCACCGACCACGGCGTGCAGCACGGCAACCATCCGGGCCGTCCCGGCCTGTGCTACGCCAAGGCCGACGGCTCGGGCATCTGGGGCCGGGCGTTCGACTGCGACGCCAACAACGGCGTGGGGCTGTCGCCGGACGGCTCGGTCGTCTACGCCGCCGAGACCCACAGCGGGCGCCTGTTCGCCTGGGACGTCGTGGCGCCGGG
>JAGQTE010000547.1 GCA_020439175.1 Acidimicrobiales bacterium
ATGAAGCGCATCCGCACGTCACGGTCGTGCAGCTCGTCGCGGCGACGCACGAGCAGCGACTCGTTGAAGCCCATCAGGAAGCGGACCTCATCGGTCGGCCGGCGCCAGTTCTCGGTGGAGAAGGCGTACACGGTCAGCCACCGCACGCCGAGCTCGAGGGCACCTTCGACGGTGTCGAACAGGGCCTCCTCGCCGGCGGCGTGCCCTTCGGTGCGCTTGAGCCCACGGCGCTGCGCCCACCGGCCGTTGCCGTCCATCACGATGGCGACGTGGGCGGGGATGTGGGCGGGATCGATGCCGGGGATGGCCACCTGCGCACCCTACTGCTGCGCCGCAGAAGCACCGGACACCCGCGACGGCGCCCCGGGGCGGGCCGACCGCCTCGATGCCGATGCCGCCGGCGCCTGCGCGAAGATGGCCCCTCATGCACCGGCAGCGCACCAGGACCCGACGCCTCGGCATCGTCGCCCTCATCGCCGTGGCGCTGCTCGCCGGGCTGCTGGCCGCGTGCAGCGACCCGGCCGCCGAGCGCGCCGAGGACCCGCGGCCGAACGTCGTGGTGATCATGACCGACGACCAGACGCTGGCCGAGCTGGCGTCGATGCCCAAGACG
Organism: Acidimicrobiales bacterium; assembly: GCA_020439175.1. Classification (GTDB taxonomy): domain Bacteria; phylum Actinomycetota; class Acidimicrobiia; order Acidimicrobiales; family Acidimicrobilacustridaceae; genus JAGQTE01. The sequence goes on from JAGQTE010000547.1 coordinate 614, forward strand.
AAGCGCTACCTCACCGACGAAGGCACGAACTTCGTCAACTCGTTCGCCAGCTTCCCGCTGTGCTGCCCGGCCCGCTCGACCTACCTCACCGGGACCTACGCCCACACGCACGGCGTGGAGGACAACGTCCCGCCCAAGGGCGGCAACGACAAGCTCGACCAGAGCCAGACGTTGCCGGTGTGGCTCCAGGCCGCCGGCTACACCACCGGCCACGTCGGCAAGTACCTCAACGGCTACGGCGACGAGGCGATCGGCGAACGACCGGCTGCCGTGCCGCCGGGCTACGACGACTGGTTCGGGCTCATCGATCCCGACGTGCTCAAGTACTTCGGGTTCACCGTCCTCGACAACGGCGAACGCCGCACCTACGAGGACACGGACGCCAACTACCAGACCGACGTGCTCGCCGATCGGGCCGTCGCCGACATCGCCTCGTTCAGCGAGCAGGGCAAGCCCTTCTACCTGTCGATCTGGCCCCTGGCGCCGCACTCGGGGACCGGGCGCGGGCGTCCCACGATCACCAAGGAAAACGGCGCCACCCAGGACATCGGTGTGGCGCCGGTGCCGGCACCGCGCCATGCCGGGCTCTTCCCCGACGCCACCTTTCCTCGCACCGACTCGTGGTTCGAGCCCGACATCTCCGACAAGCCCGACGAGATGGTCCAGACACGCCAACGCATGGATCAGGGCATCTCCGACCTCGGCCTCGACGGACTCGACATCGAAGAGGTCGTGGACGTCACCTACCGCAGCCGCCTCCAGTCGCTGCAGGCCGTCGACGACCTCATCGAGAAGGTGGTGATCGCCCTCGACGAGCAGGGCCAGCTCGACAACACGGTGATCATGTTCACCTCCGACAACGGATGGCTCTACGGCGAGCACGGCATCCCGTTCGCCAAGGTCGTGCTGTACGAGGAGTCGATCCGGGTTCCGATGGTCGTGCGCGGCCCGGGCTTCCCCAAGGGCCAGGTCGTGACCCAGCCCACCGTCAACGTCGATCTCACGGCGACGGTCCTCGACGCCGCCGACGCCACCGCGGCCATCGCCCAGCAGGGCACGCCCCTGCAGGTCGTCGCCAACGACCCCGAGGCGGGCAAGGACCGGGCGGTGCTGCTGGAGGCGGCGTGGGAGAAGTTCGACTACGACGCCGTGCGCGTCGCCGGGTACATGTACGCCGAGTACACGTCGGGGTCGGTGGAGCTCTACGACCTGTTCAACGACCCGCACCAGCTCGACAACAAGGCCGGCGACCCCCTCTACAGCGGTGTCCAGCGACGCCTGTCCCAGGCGCTGGCGGAGCTGCGAGCCTGCCAGGGCCAGGGCTGCATCGTCACCGTGCCGCAGGCCGAGCTGCGCGGCAGCTGAGGTGACCTCCGCCGCGGCGCGGCGCGCCGTCGACGCGCTGGTGGCGGTCGCCGCCGGGCTCCCGACCGGTGAGGACCGGCCCGGCCAACGTGACATGGCCGCCGCCGTCGCCGACGCCATCGAGCGCGACCGCCATCTGATCGTCGCCGCCGGCACCGGCACCGGCAAGTCGCTCGCCTACCTGGTGCCCGCCATCCTGTCGGGCAAGCGGGTGGTCGTCGCCACCGCCACCAAGGCCCTCCAGGACCAGCTCGCCGGCAAGGACCTGCCGCTGCTCGCCGAGACGTTGGACGTGCCGTTCAGCTTCGCCGTGCTCAAGGGGCGCTCGAACTACATCTGCCGCCAGCGTCTGCGCGAGCAGGCCGTCGACGCCGACCAGCTGCGCCTCGCCGGCGTCGACAGCCCCGGGGTGGCCGAGGAGGTGCGGGCGCTGGCGGCGTTCGCCGACACCTCGACCACCGGCGACCGCGCCGAGCTCGACGCCGAGCCCTCGCCGCGCGCCTGGGCCGCCGTGTCGGTCACCAGCGAGGAGTGTCCCGGACGCACCCGGTGCCCGAGCGGCGACGCCTGCTTCGCCGAAGCGGCGCGCGACAAGGCAGCGTCGTCGGACGTCATCGTCGTCAACAGCCACCTCTACGGGGTGCACCTGGCCTCGATGGGCGTGGTGCTGCCCGACCACGACGTGCTCGTCGTCGACGAGGCGCACCGCCTCGAGGACACCGTGTCGGCGACCTGCGGGCTCGAGCTGACCGCCGGGCGCATCCACCACGTGGCCCGCGCCCTGCGTGCCGTGCTCGCCGACGCCGAGGTGCCCGACGCCGTCGAGGAGGTCGCCGACCGCCTGGAGCAGGCCCTCGAGCCCGACGTCGGGCGGCGCCTGCGGCGGGGGCTGCCGCGCCCGATGGCCGAGGTGGTGGCCCTGCTGCGCAGCCGGCTCGCCACCGCCCTCGAGGTGCTCCGCAAGATCGACCAGACCAGCTCACCGGAGGTGGCGGCACGCACGCAGCGGGCGATGCAGCTCGTGACCACGCTCGTCGAGGACTGCGACGGGCTCGCCGCCATCCCCGAGGACCGCGTGGCGTGGGTCGAGGGGCCCGAGGACCGACCGTCGTTGCAGGTGGCGCCGATCGACGTGGCCCCGGTGCTGCGCACGGCGCTGTTCGCCACGACGCCGACCGTGTTGACCTCGGCGACCGTGCCCGCCGGGCTGGCCGAGACCCTGGGCATGCCCGCCGACCGCACCGACGAGCTCGACGTCGGCAGCCCCTTCGACTACGAGGCCAACGCCCTGCTCTACTGCGCCGCCCACCTCCCCGATCCCCGCAGCGAGGCCTTCGAGGCGGCGGCGCGCGACGAGCTGGCGGCGCTGATCGAGGCGGCGGGCGGGCGCACCCTGGCGCTGTTCACCAGCTACCGGGCCATGCGCGCCGCCGCCGCGGACCTGCGCGAGCGGGTGACGCACCCGATCCTCACCCAGGACGACCTGCCCCAGGCCCGCCTGGTCGAGGCGTTCGCCGCCGACGAGGCGACCTGCCTGTTCGCCACGATGCGGTTCTGGCAGGGCATCGACGTTCCGGGCCCGAGCCTGTCGCTGGTCACCATCGACAAGATCCCGTTCCCGCGCCCCGACGAGCCGCTGCTGCAGGCCCGGCGGGAGCAGGCGCGCGAGGCGGCGTTCCGCACCGTCGACCTGCCGCGCGCCACGACGCTGCTGGCGCAGGGCGCCGGGCGACTCGTGCGGTCCGCCACCGACACCGGTGTCGTCGCCGTGCTGGATCCCCGCCTGGCGACGGCGCCGAGCTACCGGTGGGAGATGGTCCGTGCCCTGCCGCCGATGCGTCGCACCCGTGACCGCGCTGAGGCGCTGGCGGCGCTGGCGGCGATCGCCGGTCCCAGCGCGTGAGGACGTGGCGCGCCTACGGTCCCCGGCATGGCTGACCCCGCCGACCCGGCGCCCGACGACCTGGCGCCCGACGACTTGGCGGAGGCCATCCTCGGCGAGCCCCGCTACACCGTCGGCGAGCTGATGGCCTCCACCGGGACGGACCGTGCGCTGGCGGACGAGCTGTGGCTCTCGCTCGGCTTCCCCCTCACGCGGGACGAGGAGACCGCCAGCTTCACCGAGGCCGACGCCGAGGCGCTGCGCAGCCTCGGCACGCTGCTCGAGCTGGGCTTCATCGACCGCGACCAGCTGATGGCCATGACCCGGGTGATGGGCCAGACGCTGTCACGGCTCGCCAGCACGCAGGTCCAGCTGTTCCACGACGAGCTGGCGGCGCTGGTGGCCCCGGCACCCGGCGACGCCGACCCCCTCGATGCGGAGGTGCGCGCCGCCACCACGGAGCTGCTGGTGCCGGGGGTGGAGCGGTTCGTGTCGTACTGCTGGCGGCGTCACCTGTTCGCCGCGCTCGACCGCGACCTGCACGCCGGCAGCGGCCGGGTGATCGGTTTCGTCGACCTGGTCGAGTTCACCCGCACCACGCGCGACCTCGGGCCCGACGAGTTGGCGACGTTGGTCGGCCGTTTCGAACGCTACGTGTACGACGAGGTCACCGGATCGGGCGCACACCTGCGCAAGCTGCTCGGTGACGGCGTCATGTTCGATGCCCCCGACGTGGCGACGGCCGCCGGGGCGGCCTTGGCGCTCGTGCTGCGCTGCGCCGAGGATCCGCACCTGCGCGGCGCGCGCGGCGGGTTGGCGGCCGGCCCCACGTTGGCAGTGGAGGGAGACGTCTACGGCGAGACGGTCAACCGGGCGAGCCGGCTCGCCGACCTGGCGCGCCCGAACACGGTGCTGGCCGACGGCACGGTGGCCGGTCTGCTGCAGGGCCGACCGGGGTTCTCGCTGCGGTCGATCGGCCGTCAACCGGTCAAAGGCCTCGGTCGGATCGACGTGGTGGTCGTGCGGCCCGCGCTCAGCTGAGCCGAGCGGGGCGGCGCGACTACTTCGAGCCCGAGCCGCCGCCGCGCCGGCGACGGACGGCGTCGATCTTGCGGGCGGACCGGATGATCTCGTTCCAGCGCGGGTGGCCACCTTCATGGGGCGGGTGCGCGGACATGTCTTCGGCCATGGCCTCGAGGAAGCCCGAGAGGCTGATGCCCTCCTCCTCGGCAACCGTGTGCCACACGTCGTGGCTCTCGACCGTGAGGTAGGCGTGGATGGCGCGTCGCTCTTCTGGCATGGCGCCGACCGTAGATGATCGACAACCCAATTGCTTCATTGTCGCATCAAGATTCGTTCAAGATCGCTGACCCGTCATCCGGCTGACCCGTGGTCAACGCTGTATGTCCAAGCAACGCCTCTACCTGCAACTATGAGTCGCAACTCCAGATCGCCCGAGGTCGGACCCGTCACAGGCCCAGGCGGTCCAAGGACGCGGGACGTCGCTGCCAGTCCTTGTCGACCTTCACCACGAGCTCGAGGTAGGCCCCGTCGTCGAGCTGGCGGCGCACCGCCTCGCCCACCTGCTTGAGCACCGCCCCGCCCTTGCCGATGACGATGCCCTTCTGCGAGTCGCGCTCGACGAGGATCTCGCAGCGGATGTGCGGCCACTCCCACTCGGTGACGCGCGTGGCGATGCTGTGCGGCAGCTCGTCGCGGGTGATGCGCAGCAGCTGCTCGCGCACCAGCTCCGCCACCCACGCCGCGTCGGGGACGTCGGTGATCATCTCCTCCGGATACAGCATCGGGCCGGCGGGCAGGCGGGCGACCAGCTCGTCGACCAGGGCCGGGACGCCGGCACCGGTGCGGGCCGACACGGGGAAGTAGGCGTCCAGGTCGAGCTGCTCATGCGCCCGGGCCAGCTGGGCCATCACCTGGGCCTGCTCGGCTCGGTCGACCTTGTTGACCACGACGATGGCGTCGCGCGGCACCGACGCCGCCACGAACCGGTCGCCCGGGCCGATGGTGGCGGTGGCGTCGACCACCAGGCAGGTCACGTCCACGCCGGAGATGGCGTCGCCGGCACGTTCGTTCAACCGCTCGCCGAGCGCCGTGCGGGGTCGGTGGATGCCCGGGGTGTCGACGAACACGATCTGGGCGTCGGGCCGCGTCAGCACGCCGCGCACCTGGCTGCGCGTCGTCTGGGGCTTGTTGGAGGTGATCGACACCTTGAAGCCCAGGATGCGGTTGAGCAGCGTCGACTTGCCGACGTTCGGGCGCCCGACGAGCGTCACGAACCCGCTGCGGAACGACGCATCGCCGCCGGCCACATCGCCGCCGGTGTCGTCGCCGGTGTCGCCGCCGGTGTCGTGGTCAGCCATCGACGACCTCCGAGGGAGCGGCCGTGCGCTCGGCACCGTCCACGGCGCGCAGCAGCGGCGTGCCGCCCGGGCGGCTGATGCGGACCTTGCCGATGCGGCGGCCCGACACGCGCTCGGCGCGCAGGACGACGTCGTCGTAGGCGACCGACTCGCCCTCCGACGGGATCTTGCCGGCGAGGTGCAGCATGAGTCCGCCGACGGTGTCCCAGTCGCCGTCGGTGGGCAGGTCGAGGTGCAGCAGCTCGTTGACCTCGTGCACGGGCATGCGCGCCACGACGCGCACTGCACCGCCGGGCACCGGTTCGAGGCTCGCCTCCTCGCGGTCGAACTCGTCCACGATCTCGCCCACGAGCTCCTCGATGAGGTCTTCGAGCGTGACCAGTCCGGCGGTGCCGCCGTACTCGTCGACGACGATCGCCAGGTGATACTGCTGGGCCTGCATCTCGCGCAGCAGCTCGGCGATGCGCTTGGTCTCGGGCACGTAGCGCGCCTCGCGCAGCACGCTCGACACGGCCTCGTCGCCGTGGCCGTCACGCTCGGCCCGCATCAGGTCCTTGGCGTGGACGATGCCGACGATGTCGTCGATGTCGGCACCCTCGGCCGGGATGCGGCTGTAGCCGTTGAGGATGGCCACCTCCATGACGTCGGCGATGCGGAACGTCGACGGCACGGCCACCATGTCGGGCCGCGGCACCATGACCTCGCGCACCACCGTGTCGCCGAACTCGATGATCTGCTCGATCATCTCGGCCTCTTCGGCCTCGAGCACCTCGCCGCGCACGGCCTCGTCGGCCATGGCGAGGATCTCCTCCTCGGTGACGAACGGTCCGTCCGGCAGGCCCTTGCCCGGCAGGATCACGTTCGTCAGCCCGATCAGCGCCCGCGACGCCAACCGCACCGGCGCCGAGGCGATCAGCCAACGCACCGGGCGGGCGACGGCCAGCGCCGCCCGGTCCCCGTGCAGCAGCGCCCAGGTCTTGGGCGCCGACTCCGCCACGACGAACACGACGACGACGTTGATGAACGTGGCCACCGCCACGCCCCACGGCCCGAACCAGCGGTCGGCCAGGATGCCGGTGAGCGTCGCCTGCACGAGCTGGCACACCAGCACGACGAGCAGCACCGGGTTCAAGAAGCGCTCCGGGCGCTCCAACAGGGCGGCGAGGTCGGCGGCGCCCTTGCGGCCTTCCTCGGCCAGGGCCTGGGCCCGGGCTCGGCTGATGTGGGTCAGCGCCGTCTCGGCGAGCGCCAGGAAGGCGCTGGCGAGCAGCATCACCACGATGGTGATGACCATCACCAGCTCGGCGGTCGTCATGGCCGCGCCCCGCGGTGGCTCACGGCCCCTGCCACGGATCGCGTGCGGGGGTGCCGTGCAGGTCGGTGAGCAGCGCCTGCTCGCGCGCCTGCATCCGGGCCCGCTCGGCGTCGTCGGCGTGGTCGTGGCCGAGCAGGTGCAGCAGGCCGTGCACGAGCAGCAGCGCCACCTCGTCGTCGAAGGTTCCGGCGTGCGTCGGCGCCTGGGCCCGGGCCACGGCGGGGCAGATGACGACGTCGCCGAGCAGCAGGGGCGCGTCGTCGAGGTCCGGCCGACGGCGCGGGCCGGGGCCGGCGGCGTCGGGGCTGCGACCGGCGTCGACGGTGATGGCGTCGATCGGGAACGACAAGACGTCGGTGGGGCCCTCCCACTCGCTGTCGAGGTAGGTCCGCTTCAACTCGGCGATGGTGTCGGCCTCAACGAACAGCACCGCCACCTCGACCGCGCCACGCACCCCTTCGGCGTCGAGCACGGCGCGCGCCAGGTGCTCCCAGCGGGCGGTGTCGACCGGTTCGGCGTCCTGCTCGTCAGCCACGAACACGCTCAGCTCGCCCTCGCTGCCGCCCGTGCGGCGGGGCGGGCGCGCCTGGTTGTCGGCGCCGGGGATCGGCGGGCGCGGTGGGGACGGGCTCACCGGCGCCCGCCGCGCTGGGCCTCCGCCTTGGCGTAGGCGTCGACGATGTCCTGGACGATGCGGTGCCGCACCACGTCGCGCGACGACAGGTGCACGAACCCCAACCCGTCGATGCCCTCGAGCACCGGCTCGAGGCCGGCCAGGCCCGATCGGCCGCCGTCGACGTCGACCTGGGTCGTGTCGCCGGTGACCACGGCACGCGAGCCGAAGCCGATGCGGGTGAGGAACATCTTCATCTGCTCGGGCGTCGTGTTCTGCGCCTCGTCGAGGATGATGAAGCTGTCGTTGAGCGTGCGGCCACGCATGAACGCCAACGGCGCCACCTCGACCACGCCCTTCTCGAGCATGCGTTGGGTTCCCTCGGCGCCGAGCATGTCGTGCAAGGCGTCGTAGAGCGGTCGCAGGTACGGGTCGACCTTGGCCATGAGGTCGCCGGGCAGGAAGCCCAACCGCTCCCCCGCCTCGACGGCCGGTCGCGTCAGGATGATGCGCTCGACCTGCTGGGACTGCAGTGCCTGGGCGGCGGCGGCGACGGCCAGCCACGACTTGCCCGTACCGGCCGGACCGAGCACGAACGTGATGACGTTGCGCGCCATGGCGTCGACGTAGCGCTTCTGACCCGAGGACTTCGGGCGCACCGTGCGGCTGCGGCCCCGCAGCACCTCGGTGGTGAAGACCTCGGACGGCCGCTCGTCGTTGCGCACCATGTCGATGGCACGACCGATGGCGCCTGCCTCGAGGTGCTGGCCCCGTTCGAGCAGCACGACGAGCTCCTCGAACACCTGGGCGGCGCGGGCGGCGTCGGCACCGACGATCGAGATCTCGTTGCCCCGCACCTGGACGCGGGCGTCGGGGAACGCGTCCTCCACCAGGCGGAGGTACTCGTCTCGTTGCCCCAACAGGCCCACCATCAGGTGGTTGCCGGGCACGTGCACGCTGGCGGAGGTCGTGGTCATCGCGGGGGTGTCGGGGACGGAGGACAGGGTACTTGCCGCGGCTGCGCATCGTGCGGGTCGACGACGAGACGGCACGGCAACGGCACGCTCGGGCATCGACCGCACCGGCGAGGCGCTGCAGCGAGCTGTGTAGGGTGCCGCACCGTGTCCGAACGCACCAGCGAGTTCGACCGACCCGCCGACCGGCCCGACGAAGGTTCCGACGACCACAGCGTCGACCGGGCTGCAGCCGACGCCGTGGCGGACGAGCGGATCGCCGAGGCGGCGCGGCGCCGCTCGTTGCGCCGCCAGGCCGATGAGGACGACACGTGGGCCGGGGTGCTGCAGTCGCTCGGCGAGCAGGGCGCGACCGTGACCGTCGAGCTGCGCGGCGACCGGCGCCTGGTCGGCACGGTGGCGATGGTCGGCACCGATGCCGTCGGGGTGCGCACCGCCGGCGGTCGGCACGTCCTGGTCGCCACCACCGCCGTGGCCGCCGAGCGCGCCGACACGACGA
>JAGQTE010000548.1 GCA_020439175.1 Acidimicrobiales bacterium
CGGCGTCGTGGCCCTGACCCGCAACGCAGCGCGCGACGCGGACCCCGACTGGAAGGCCACCCCGTCCGCGCCGGCGGCGATGAACTACACGTCGATCACCCCGAAGCGGGTGCTCGACTCCCGGGACGGCACCGGCGGCCACAGCTCGCCGTGGGGGGCCAACCAGACCCGAACGGTGCAGGTCGCCGGCAGTGCCACCACCGTGCCGGCGGGCGCCGACGCGGTCATGCTCAACGTGACGGGCGTCTTCCCGACGGCGGCGACCCACCTCACGATCTGGCCGACCGGGGCCGCCGTGCCGACCGCGTCGAACCTGAACGTGGCGCCGGGCCAGACCCGCCCGAACCTGGTGCTCGCCAAGGTGGGCACGGGCGGGACGGTCTCGATCCGCAACAACGCCGGTGCCATGCACGTCGTGGCCGACGTCGTCGGCTACTTCGACGACGATGGCGGCACCGATGGCCGCGCCACGGCGGTCGTGCCCGAGCGCGTGCTCGACTCGCGCGACGGCACGGGCACGGCACCGACCCGATGGGGGCCCGGCGCCACGCGCTACGTCGACGTCGACACCAGCGGCATGCCGCCCGGCGCCACGGCCGTGGTGTTGAACGTGACGGCGACGAACGCCTCCGCCGCCACGCACGTGACCGTGTGGTCGAGCGACGAGGCGCAGCCGACGGCGTCGAACCTCAACGTCGCCGCCGGCGAGACCGCGGCCAACCTCGTGGTGTCGACGATCGGCACCGGCGGCGTGGCGATCTACAACAACTCGGGCTCGGTCGACGTGATCGCCGACGTGGTGGGGTACTTCGCCACGACGCCCGACGGCGAGGTCACGGCGATCGTGCCGACCCGGGTCCTGGACTCACGGTCCGGCGTCGGCGGGTACAGCTCCCCGTGGCCGGCGAACACCGCCCGCCCGGTGACGGTCGTCGGTGGCTCGACCGGCGTCCCCGCCGACGCCGAAGCGGTGGTGCTCAACGTCACGGGGGTGTTCCCGTCGCAGGCGACCCACCTCACGGTGTGGCCGGCCGGGGTGGCGCGCCCGTTGGCGTCGAACGTGAACCTCGTGCCGGGTGATGTCCGCCCGAACCTGGTGCTGGTGCGGGTGGGCGCCGGCGGTGCGGCGTCGATCTTCAACAACAGCGGAGCGATCGACGTCGTGGCCGACGTCGTCGGCTACGTCCGCTGACCGCACCGGGATCAGCCGTCGAGCAGCCGGTCGAGCATCGCCTGCTTGTCGGCGCGCACGGTGGTCCAGTCATCGGTCAGGACGCCGCCGGTGTCGGACGAGTTCGGGTTCCACGTCCAGTACGTGAACGACAGCTCCCGGGCATCGAGCCAGTCGACGAACAGGTTCTGCCACCGCCCCTCGAGCGACGTCGTGTCGACGGACTTGCCGCCGAACTCCCCGACGAGCACCGGTGCGATGTCCTGGGTCTGCAGGTAGCCGAAGCCCTTCTCCCACCGGTCGTGCATCGTGGCCGTGAGGTCGCCCGTGTGGAACCACGCCTGGTCGTAGACGCCCGGCCCGTACTCGTGGGGCGAGTACACGACCCGGTGCGGGATCGACAGCCGCACGGGGTAGGCGCCCGCCGCCTCGAGGTTGCCGCCCCACCAGTGGCCGCTCAACTGCTGGCCCGGCACGGTGCCGGACACGCCTTCGACGACGATCAGCCAGTGCGGCGCCTCCGACAGCACGACCTCGCCGGCGCGCTCGGCCGCGAGGCGCCAGTCGGTGGTCAGGTTGCCCGACCCCCAGGTCGCGGCGCCGTGGGGTTCGTTCTTCAGGTCGGCGCCGATCACGTTGGGCCGGTCGGCGTAGCGGTCGGCGAGCAGCCGCCAGCTGTCGAGCCAGTCCTGCTCGGTGTACCCGTCGCCGTACCAGAGCTCGGGGATGGACGCGTCGTTGAGCCGGTGGTTGTCCAGCAGCACGAGCAGGCCTTCGTCGGCGGCACCGTCGATGATGGCGTCCATCGCCTGCAGGGGGGTCTTGCCGGCCAGCTGGGCGTTGGCGCCGAGGCTGGTGTTGAGCCCTGAGATCGACGAGCTGCGGATCGCCTGCACGGACCACGGCAGCCGGATGGTGTCGTAACCGAGGTCGGCGATCTGGGCGAGCATGGCCCGGTAGTCCCGGGCCCACAGGCCGTGGACCAGGTGGGTCTCGGTCTCGAAGCCGAACCAGTTGATGCCGCGCAGCGTGACGGTCTCGCCCTGCGCGTCGACGAGGTCGGCGCCGTCGGTCACGAGCGGCGGTGTCGGCCTCCCGTCGCCGATCGGTGGCGCCGTCGACGTGGTGGAGCTCGTCGCCGCCGTCGAGCTGGTGGTCGTCGAGCTCCCCGGTGGCGGCAGCGGTGGGGCCACGCACGCCGCGGCGATCGCTGCGAGCGGGACGACGACGAGCGCGCGCCAGGCGCGCCGCCGGGGTGAACGGGGTGAGGGGTGTGCCATCGGTGCCTCCCGGATCTCGAGCACAGATGGGGTCCCGACGGCTCCGGCAGGCCGGCGGTAGCAGCGATGTGCACCGTACCCCGGACGGCGCCCGCGCGCTCGGCGCATGGCAGAGCGCCGTGCGTGGCGGCGTGATCAGCGCACAGCCGCGAGCGTGCGCTCGACGGCGCGGAGGCCGTCGCCGCCCACCCGCACCGCCTCCCGCAGCAGGTCGAACGTCTCGATCGGCTGGTCGGCGCCGGCGACGGCGCTGGTGCGGTACCACGCCGCCGACGAGGCCTGCTCGGCGCGGTCTGCCATCGCGGCGCACCCGTCGTCGAGGAGGACCAGCGTCCCGTCGAGGTCGGCCGGTGCGCCGTCCCAGTGCCGGGCGGCGGCGTCGGTCACCGCAGGGTGCAGGACGGCGTCGTCGTGCACCAGCGCCTGGGCCAGGGCGCCGTCGAGCAGCACGATGGTGCGCGCCACATCGGCGGTGATGTCGAGGGCGCTGCGACCGTCGGGTCCGACGCGCGCCAGACGATCGGCCACCGTCGGGTCCTCGGCCAGGGGCACGAGCACCGCACGGAAGCGGCGCGGGTACGACCGCAGCGCGGCGACGGCGTCGGCGGGGGAGAGGTTGGTCAGGTCGAGTCCGGCCATGTGTCGAGTGTCGCACGGCGACGGTGGGTGATGCGGGGTCGCGGTGAGCGGCCCTGGTACCCTGGGACGACGTCGCGATCCCCTGGAGGGCGACTCATGATCGACGGGAAGTTCCGCGCCACGTTCGAGCGCGGCCTGCGGCCGGTGGGCCGCAACCTCAAGAATTCGGGCATCACGGCAGATCAGCTCACGGCGTTCGGCGGCGTCATGGCGGTCGCCACGGCCGTGGCGGTGTGCTTCGGCAACCTGCATCTCGGCTTCTTCTTCGGCGTCCTGTCGGCCGTCCCCGACGTGCTGGACGGGGCGGTGGCCAAGGCCTCAGGCACGACCTCGCCGCGGGGCGCCTTCTTCGACTCGGTCATCGACCGGGTGGCCGACGCGCTGATCCTCGGCGCCGTCTCCTACTACCTGCTCACCACCCAGACCGACCCGGCGTGGGCGATGCTCCCGGTTGCAGTGCTGGCCATGAGCATGCTGATCTCCTACGAGCGGGCCCGCGCCGAGTCGCTGGGCTTCGACGCCCGCGGCGGCCTCATGGAGCGTGCCGAGCGCCTGATCGCCCTGGGCATCGGTCTGCTGTTCGAGGTCCTGCTCATCCCGATCCTCATCCTCATGCTGGTGCTGACGACCGTCACCGCCGTGCAGCGGTTCGTCAAGGTCTGGCAGCAGGCGAGCATCGAGCGTCCCACCTCGGTGCCGCGCCAGCGCCGCATCGCCCGACGGCGGGCCGCCCGCAGCACCCGCACCACGGCGCGCCGTGCCCGCTCGGGCGACGCCCGTGCCGCGTGGCGC
>JAGQTE010000549.1 GCA_020439175.1 Acidimicrobiales bacterium
CGTATGGCGACCCCTGGGCGTAGATCTCCAGCGCGCCGCCGGCCGCCGTGCCCTCGGTGACCGTGCCGGGCGTGGCGGTGCCGGTCGTCGTCCCCGGCGCCTTGGTGGTCGAGCTCCCGCCGGCAGCGGTGGTGGTGCTGTCCGACGAGCTGTCGGCGGACGAGCAGCCGGCGAGGGCTCCCAGGGCGAGGACGGCGACGGCGGAGGTCATCAAGTACTTGCGCATGAAAGCGACCCTAGCCCTGACGGTTCGTCAGCAGCAGGCCGCGCACGTCTAGCCTGTCGCCCGTGCCCGACGCCCCTGAGCCGACCGAGCAGGATCCGGACGACGCCGACGAGGACGCGCTGCGCGCCGCCGACGGTCGGGTGCCCGGTCGACGGGGCCGCGCCACCCGCCAGCGCCTCCTCGACCAGACCGCCGAGATGCTCGGCTCGTCGACGTTTCGGGATCTCAAGGTGGTCGACATCGCCCGCGCCGCCGGCACGTCGCCGGCGACCTTCTACCAGTACTTCCCCGAGGTCGAGTCGGCGATCCTCGTGCTCGCCGAGGAGATGGCGGCCGAGATCCCGGCGCTGTGCGACCTGATCTACGCCGGGCCGTGGAAGGGCAAGGGCGCCTACGCCACGTCCGAGGCGCTGGTGCAGGGCCTGATGGACTTCTGGGAGCGCAACCGGGCCGTGCTGCGCGTCGTCGACCTCGCCACCGAGGAGGGCGATCATCGGTTCCGCAAGATCCGTGCCCGGCTGCTCACCCCGCTGACCCAGGCACTGGCCGACTCGATCCGCGCTCAGAGCGGCGCCGCCAAGCCCGGCGACGTCGACCCGATGGCGACCGCCGGCGTGCTCGTCGCCATGCTCGCCAACGTGGCGGCGCACCGCTACGGCTTCGAGTTCTGGGGCATCCGCACCGACGACACGCTGCGCGCCATGACCCGCATCGTCTACTCGGCGATGACGGGGCAGAAGCCTCCCGCAGCGTGAAGTTCGGCATCCTGCCGCCGTATCGCACCGGCGTCACCGCCGACCCAGCGTGGATGCGCACGTTCGCCCGGCATGCCGAGGCCTGCGGGTTCGAGTCGCTCTACGTCGTCGAGCACGTCGTGGTGCGCGCCGGCTACGACGCCCGGTACCCCTACGCCGAGAGCGGGCGGATGCCGCTGCCCGACGACTGCCCGATCCCGGATCCGCTCGAGCTGCTGGCCTTCCTGGCCGGCGTCACCGAGCGCATCGTGCTGGGCACCGGCATCCTGGTGGCGCCCGAGCATCACCCGGTGCAGCTCGCCAAGCGCTGCGCCACGCTCGACGTGCTGTCGGGCGGGCGGTTGCGGCTCGGTGTCGGCGTCGGCTGGATGCGTGAGGAGCTCGAGGCGGTCGGCATCGACTTCGCCACGCGTGGGGCGCGCACCGATGAGGTGCTCGCCGCCATGCAAGCGCTGTGGGCCGATGGCGAGGCGAGCTTCGCCGGCGAGCACGTCGCCTTCGACCGCCTGATCTCCGTGCCCAAACCGCGCCAGCCGGGCGGCGTCCCCATCCACGTGGGCGGCCACTCGTCAGCGGCGGCGCGCCGGGCCGGGCGCTTCGGTGCCGGCTTCCAGC
>JAGQTE010000550.1 GCA_020439175.1 Acidimicrobiales bacterium
CGTAGTAGTGCTGGGCGTTGTCGGCGAACCGGCCCAGCGGCGGCGAGCCGAGCGAGCGCACCAACGCCGTCGGGTCCTGCGACGGCCGCACCAGGCCGATGCCGCGCTCGAGCGCCGTCGCGTCCGTCGGGCTCGTCCAGAACGGCCGGTTGGGGTCCTGGCTCACGGCGGCGGGCTTCTTGGCGCCGCCCCGCTTGTTCGGGCGACGGTTGCCCTTGGCCTTGCCGCTGCGCCGGTTGCGGTCCTGGCTCATGCGGTCACCTCCGCATCGACCCGCTCGGCGTCGGTGGCGGCGCCGTCGTCGTCGTCGTCGGGTCCGTCGTCGGTCAGCACCTCGTCCGGCCGTAGACCGAGGGCCCGCCGGAGCTGCTCGGCGTCGAGGTCGTCGAGCGAGCTCGACTTCGGCAGCACCAGGTCGGCGACGTGGCGCTTGCCGGCGACGATCTCCTCGACCCGATCGTCGATCGTGCCGGGGCACTCGAGGCGATGGAAGATCACGGTGCGCTCCTGGCCGAGGCGCCACGCCCGGTCGCGCGCCTGGTCCTCGACCGCCGGGTTCCACCAGCGGTCGTAGAGCACGACGTGGTTGGCGGCGGTGAGGTTGAGCCCGGCCCCGCCCGCCTTGAGCGACAGGACGAGGGCGGCGGCGCCGTCGCGCTGCTGGAAGTCGTCGATGATCCGGTCCCGCGTCGTGCGGGGCAGTCCACCGTGGTACGCCTCGACCGTCGTGCCGGTGCTGGTCGACAGGTGCTCGGCCAGCCGCACGGCCCACGTGGCGTACTGGGTGAACACGACGATCTTCTCGCCGGCGGCGAAGACCACCTCGATGATGTCCTCCAGCCGGGCCAGCTTGCCCGAGCGTCCTCCGAGCGGCCCGTCGTCGCCGGTGAACGCCGCCGGGTGGTTGCAGATCTGCTTGAGCTGCGTGATCGCCGCCAGCACCCGCCCCTTCTCCCCCGCCACCTCGGGGTTGATCTCGAGCACCAGCTTGTCGAGCACGGCCTGGTACAGGCCGATCTGCTCGGCGGTCATCGTGCAGTGGTCCGTCTCGTCGATGCGGTCGGGCAGCTCGCTGGCGATCTCGGGCTCGGCCTTGGTGCGGCGGAAGACCAAGATGCCGTTGAGGGCCCGCAGCGCCGCCTCCCCCGTCCCGGCACGCGACAGGCCGGCGACGAAGTCGGCACGCTCGCCGACCAGGCCGGGGTTGACGTAGTCGAGGATCGACCACAGGTCGCCCAGGCCGTTCTCGATCGGGGTGCCCGTCATGGCCAGTCGGTACTTCGACGACAGCCGGCGCAGGCCGCGCGCCGCCTCACTCGCCGGGTTCTTGATGGCCTGCGCCTCGTCGAGCACGACGCGATGCCAGGCGACCTCGGCCAGGTCGTCGAGGTCGCGCAGGGCCGTGCCGTAGGTCGTCACGATCAGGTCGGCCTTGGTCAGCTCGCGTGCGATGGCGGTGGACGAGGTGCGGCTGGCTCCGTGGTGCACCAGCACCCGCAGCCCCGGCGCGAACTTGTGCGCCTCGGAGCGCCAGTTGCCGACGACAGCCGGTGGGGCGATGACGAGCGTCGGACCGGCGTCGCGGGTGGCGAGCACGTGCGCCAGCACCGTCGGCGTCTTGCCGAGGCCCATGTCGAGCGCCAGGCAGCCGCCCAGACCGGCCGAGTCGCAGAACTGGAGCCAGGCCAAGGCGTCGCGCTGGTAGTGGCGCAACGACGCCGCGAAGCCGGACGGCTCGTCGGCGGGCTCACCCGAGACGGAGCTCGCGGCGCTGACCAGTTCGGCCGCCCACCCGTTGGCGATCGACACGCCACCGGCGAGGCCCGAGTCGTGCAGGCCGACCGCCCATCGCAGCATCTCGCCGCCGGTCATCTGGTCGGACCGGCCCTGGAGCGCCTCGGCGGCGGCGGCGAGGTCCGCCTTGTCGATGCGCACCCAGCGGCCGTTGCTCTCGACCAGCGGCGCCGCCTGCTGCGCCAGGGCGTGGATGTCGGCGGCGGTCAGCTCGACGTCGTCGAAGAGCACGGACCACCGGACGTGCGCCAGCTCGGCGGCGCTGGCGGCCGGCGTGGCGTCGACCGCGGTGAGGTGCAAGGTCGGCCGCGGCGCTCGCCCGGCCCGCGGGACCTCGACGACGAACCCGGCCGACTCGAGCGCGGCACCGGTCTGCGACATCAGCCGCCACGCCTCGTCCTCGCTCAGGATCGCTTCGCCGCGCTCCTGGCCGCCGCGCCGCAGCTCGGGCACGAGGCGCTCGGCGCGCATGAGGTCGGCGACGAGCTTCTCCTGGACCTTCTTCGACGTGTGCGCCGCCATCGCCCGATCGAACGGGACGACCTGGTTGTCGCGGTCGTGCGCCAGCACCTGCAGCAGCCACGCCTGGCCCGGGTCCGGCGGGTGCAGCCGCACCACCAGCGGCTTGGCCAGCGGCTCGGTGGCGGGCCGCGCCCAGTCGTCGAGCCAGCGCACGAGGTCGCGGCCGACCTCGACCGGCGCCTTGAACGTCGAGCCGTCGAGCCGCCCGAGGTACGCCTCGGCGAGGTCGGACGGCGTGTACGGCCGCGGCGGCGGGGCCGGCGCCTCGACGAGGCGCGCCGCCTGCACGCAGACGGCGTCGACAGCCCCGACGAGCGCCGACTTGGTCGCCGACGCCGCGTCCATCTTGCGGTCGGCGACGAGGGCCGCCGCCGGGGCCGCATCGGCGAACGCCCGGATGGTGGTCTCGTCGATCAGCACCGGGTGCCACCGCACGGCGAAGGTGCCGGCGGCGTCGGTGCGGTGGCGGTGCCGCAGCAACGGGACCATGGCGCCGCGCGCCACCAGGGTCATGGCCAGCAGCCCGAGCCGGCCGAGCCACCGGGCGCTGTCGCCCATGCGCTCGTCGCCGGCACAGCCGACCAGCCAACCCAGCACCTCCCCGATCGGCGCCGACAGGGCGGCGGCGCGGCGCTTGTCCGGGAGCACGAGGGTGGCGTGGTCCTCCCAGGCACCCATCGGCACGTCCAGCCCGTCGAGGACGCGCCGCAGCTCGGCCGTGTCGGAGACGACGGCGTCGGTGCCGCCGTGCCACACGACGATGCGTCCCGGCATCCACGAGGCCTGGATCGTGGCCTCGACCGGGCCTTCGACGACCTTGCGCGCCGGACTCGCCCCGCCGCGCGCCGGTGGCTCGCGCCCCTCACGCCGGTCGAGACGGTCGAGCGCGTCCTCGATCTCGTCGCAGATCGCTTCGAAGTCGGCCACCACCTGGGCCCGTTCGGGCCCCTGGATGCGCCGCACGGCGTCGAGGTCGTCGAGGGCGCTGTCGAGGCGGTCCTCGAGCGACCATCGCCACCGCTTCGCCTCGGCGACGAGCGCGGCGACCTGCGCCTCGTCGGCGCGCTGGGAGATCTCGGCGTCGACCAACGCCTCGAAGGCGTCGTCGGGAAGTCGCTCGTTCGGTGTCGTCATGCGCAGCGTGGGGTCGGACGGGCCGTGCGATCCGTGCACGACCGGCCGGGTGGCTGTCTTCGGCCCGGGCAGGTCTGCGCACCGGGCTGCCGCCGTCCGTCGACCACGGCCATCGGGCCGGGGTCCTCGGACCAGCCGAGCGATGGTGGCGGTGCCGCCGGACCTCCCGTCCGAGTGGCTGCGCCCCATCGACTGCGGGACAGGGTAGCCCCTCCCGCCGCCGTCGCGCTCGACCGGGGGCGCGTTGCCGGGTGGAGCTGCTTCCACTAGGGTCGCCGTCGTCCGTTCCCGGCTGGGAGTGGGACCCACAAGAGGTGTGTGGGGTCGATCGTGAACGGCCCTTACGTCGGCGGGCGTGGAACGTACGTGGACGGGGCGTTCGACGGGGGAGTTGCACGTATGCGCGCGAGCGTACGAACGGTCGTGGTGATCTTGGCGGTGGCGCTCGGCGTGCCGCTGCTCGAAGCGGCACCTGCGGGCGCCCTGCCCGTGGCGCCGACGCTCACGGCGCCCGCCAGCGGGACGACCGGCGCCGAGAACCCCACCATGATGTGGAACGAGGATCTCGCCGCCGACTACTACAAGGTCCAGCTGTCGACCGACCCCGGCTTCGGGTCGACGATCGTCAGCACCAACACGTACAACACGAACTACGTGCACGACGAGGAGCTCCCCACCGGCACCATCTACTGGCGGGTCCAGTCGCACGACTCCTCGGGCTTCGGTCCGTTCAGCTCCGTGCGCACGTACAACAAGACCGACCGTGATGTGCCGATCCCGCTCGATCCGCCCAACAACGCCACGCTGATCTACCCGAGTGACCCCATCGTGGTGACGTGGCAGACCGTGCCCGGCGCCAAGTCCTACAACGTCCAGTTCGACAACGAGCCGACCTTCACCTCGCCGCTGCTCGGCAACTCGAACTCCGACAACGACGGTGCCACCGTCAGCCCCGACCTCGCCATGGACACCCCGGTGTACTGGCGGGTGCGAGCCCTGCTGCCGGGCGGGGGGGTCACCCAGTACTCCGCCACGCGGCAGTTCACGGGCAGCTTGCCCGAGGTGCCGCAGCTGGTCTCCCCGCCCAACACCTTCTCCCCCACCATCGACGAGGTCATCCTCGACTGGGAGCCGTTGTCGGGCGCCCAGACCTACAACCTGCAGATCAGCCCCAACATCGACTTCACCAACAACACCCTGAACGTCAACAACCTCGAGGCGACCACCTACTCGCCTGATGCGGCGCTCAAGAACGGTTCGTACTACTGGCGGGTGCGCGCCGAACACGTGTGGGGCGGCTTCGGCGGGTGGTCGCAGGTGTACGGGTTCACTCGCGAGTGGCCACCCAACAGCGCGCCGGTGCAGCTGATCGCGCCGCTCGACGGTGACTTCAACGTGCTCGAACCCAACTTCAGCTGGGAGCCCCAGCACCGCGCCTCGCACTACACCATCGAGTGGTCGCTCACCGAGACGTTCAGCACCGTCCACAAGAGCTGCACGACCGACCACACGAACATCACGCCGTACAGCGGGTGCACGTTCAACCCCGACCCCGGCGTTCGCTACTACTGGCACGTGCGCTCCGAGGACAGTCCCGGCAACGTGCACGGCGTCTGGTCCGACACCTGGTCGTTCATCTACAACCACAACGCCACGACCCCGGTGAGCCCCGGCGACAACGCCACGACGAGCGTGCCGGTCCTGGAGTGGGCGTCGGTGCCCGACATCGGGCACTACGAGGTCACGGTCAAGAAGGTCAGCAACGGCAGCACTGTCGACTCGAACGACGTCTACAACACGAAGTGGGTGCCCGACAGCACGACCCTGTCCGACAGCCCCGTGTACTGGTACGTCCAGACCATCGACGACGGCGGCAACCTCGGGCCGGTGCCACCGCCGGCGCAGTGGCGCACCCTCAACATCGAGGCGCCCGTGACCACCTTCCCGACGCCCGAGCCGACGTCGGCCAACGGCGTCGCGGGCGTCACGCCGCCGCTGCTGACGTGGCAGCCAGTGACGGGAGCGACGAAGTACGAGGTGTGGATGCGCCCGCAGGGTTCGGTGACCTGGATCCGCGAAGGCTCCAACCTGAAGTACCCCGCCTATGCGCACCCCGACGGTGATCTCGCCAACGGCACCTACGAGTGGTACGTCGAGGCCTTCAACGGCAACGCACCGCTCGGTTCGGGGTCGACCAGCCTGTTCGTGATCACCCCCATCGGCCCGTCGCACTTGGTGAGCCCCACCCACTGCCCGCCGCTGTCGCCGTGCAACACGATCTTCGACACGCCCACACTCGACTGGGACCCGGTGCCGGGCGCTGAGAGCTACGAGGTCACGATCGCCACGGACGTGAACTTCACCAACGTCATCAAGACGTACTCGACTCGGTTCACGCAGCTGCGGCCGAAGGAGTCGTTGGTCGACGCCCAGGCGGGTCAGGCGCTCTACTGGTACGCCAAGCCGTGCTACCGGAGCCATTGCGGGTTCAACCCGTCGACCTTCGCCGGCGACCCGAACTCACCCGTGTTCGCCTTCCGCAAGCAGTCGGCCGCCATCGAGGCCCTCACCCCGGCGGCCGACGCCACCGACGCCGA
>JAGQTE010000551.1 GCA_020439175.1 Acidimicrobiales bacterium
CGTCGCTGCGGTCGACCAGGGGCGCCAGCGCGGCGACGGCGTCCTCGCCGTCGGGCGTGGCGACGGCGCCGGTGCCGGTGAAGGTGGCCGGGTCGATCCGGCCGTCGGCGTCGCGGGCGAACAGCACGCGGGCCAGGCCGGTGGCGGCGGCCCCGTCGGTCGGTGCCCACCACACCGCGGTGTGATGCCGGGCGCGGGTGAGCGCCACGTAGAGCACCCGCAGGTTGGAACCGATCGCCTCGGCGAGCGCCTGCTCGGTGCGGGCGGCCTTGGTGTCGGCGTCGGGCCAGGTCACGTCGCCGGCGACGTCGACGATGCGTCGGTGGCCGTCGGGATCCCAGCGGACCGGATCGACGAAGGCCTTCTTGACCGGCGTGGCGTGCGAGAGCGACGGGCAGCACACCACCTCGAACTCGAGGCCCTTGGCGACGTGGGTCGTCATGATCTGCACGGCCCGCGACTCCGACTCGACGCGGCGGGCGGCGAGGTCGGCCTCCGGGTCGCCCTCATCGTCACCCCCGGCGAGCTGCTCGAAGGTGGCGAGCAGCATGGCGGGGCTGACCCGCCGCGGCGCCGCGAGCTGCAACAGCTCGGCGACGTGGTCGACGTCGGTCATGGCCCGGTCGCCGTCGGAGCGGGCGAGGACGCGCGCCGCCACGCCGGTCTCGGCGCGCAGGGTGCCGAGCAGCGTGGCGAGACCCTGCCCGGCGAGGACGTCGGCCCAGCGGTGCAGGGTGGCGTGGAGGTCGGCGATGGCGTCGTCGTCGGCGGCGGCGAGCTCGTCACCCGTCCAGCCGACGAACCAGGACACGGCGACGGCGCGAGCACGGCGGACGTCGGCCGGTCGGGCGAGGGCGCTGAGCAGCAGATGCCACTGGGTGGCGGCGGCGGAGGTCAACACGTTGTCGCCACGCGCCATGACGGCGGGCACCCCGACGCGCTCGAGCGCGGCACGGACCTCGGGCCCCTCGGCCCCGGTGGCGACCAGCACGGCGATGTCGTCGGGTTGCAGCGGGCGCGGCCGGTCGTCGTCGGTGCGGCCGGGGAGCCACGCGTCCTCCAGCAGGTCGCGGATGTAGACGGCGAGGTCGTGGTGCACGGCGTCGCGCGCCGCCTCGGTGAGCACGATCTTCGGGCGGCGGGAGTGGCGGTCGATGTCGCCGGCTGCCAGGCGCAGCGCCAGGGTCGGCAGCGGGTCGCCGTTGCCGTCGACGATGCGCGTCGCGGCGTTGCGCTCGGCGTGGTCGACGTGGTGGAAGGCGATGCGTTCGTCGCCGAACGTGGTGCCCTCGAGCAGCAGCTCGAGCGCCGTGAGGTACGCGGCATCGGAGCGCCAGTTGGTGGTGAGCCCGCACAGGTCGGTGCCCGGGGCGTGGGCGGCGTCGAGGTAGGTGTGCACGTCGGCGCCGCGGAAGGCGTAGATGGCCTGCTTCGGATCGCCGACGAGCACCAGCGTCGGCGTCGGGCCGCCGTCGTGGCTGTCGGCGTCGCGTGCGCCGAAGACGGCGTCGAAGATCGCCCACTGGACCGGATCGGTGTCCTGGAACTCGTCGATCAGCGCGATCCGGTAGCGGCGCCGCAAGGCGTGGCGGGCGGCGGCGCCCCGGTCCGGATCGTCGAGGGCTGCCCGCAGGCGGACGAGCAGGTCGTCGAAGCTCAGGCTGCCGCTGGCGCGCCGGCGGCGGTCGACCTCGTCGGCGATGGTGTCGACGAGGCGTCGGCGCAGCGCGGCGTCGCCCCCGAGGTCGGGGTCGTCGGCGTCGGGCACGAGCTGGGCGGCGGGGTTGCCGAGGGCCAGCCGGGCCGCGGCGACGAGCTTGGGGTGCTTGGGGAGGTCCTCGGCGGGGTGGCGGAAGAAGCGGGCGGGGTCGGTGGCGGGGAGGGGGTCGTCGAACAGGAACAGGCCGCTGGCGAGGTTGGTGCGGAAGACGTGCTCCCAGGCGCCGAGTTGGGCGGCCTGCTGCCAGTCGTAGATGCCGGGGGCGACGCGCCATTCGAGGCGGAAGCGGCCGTTGCTGATTTCGAGGACGGGCGGTGGGAGCTGTTCGGCGGCCCAGTTGAGCTGGATCTGGCCTTGCGCTCCATCGGTGCCGTCCACGAGGACCAGATAGTCGGTGTCCCGGACCGCGGCGACCTGCACGGCCGCCGAGGGGGCGGCGGGGGGTGCGGCGACGTTGCAGGCGATGAGGGCGGGGGCGGTGGTGTTGGTGAAGACGGCAAGGAGGGTGGCGATGC
>JAGQTE010000552.1 GCA_020439175.1 Acidimicrobiales bacterium
GGTTGATCAGAGCGGTGCGACGTATTCGATGGTGAGTTCGGGTGGTGCGCATTCGTGTGCGGTGACGACGGCGGGGGCGGTGGATTGTTGGGGTGACAACTCGTCTGGGCAGGCGGTCGACCCCACCGTCACGATGTACGTCTCGGTAGCGTCCGGCGGACTTCACACCTGCGCCGTCACGACGACCAACACGGTGGACTGCTGGGGGGAGGGGTCGTCGGGTCAACTCGGATCAACCGGGCTGATCACCGGAACCGTCACGGGAAGTGATACGTCGCTGCCGATCAGCGGCATCTCAGTGCGCCTCTACGACGGAACCACGCTCGCGGATACGACCGTGACGGACGGTTCTGGCCAGTATTCGTTCACCGTTGGCCCTGGATACGACTACAAGCTCCGCTTCATCGGCAACGTGACCTATGCCGGCCAGTACTACGCGGGCGCGTCGAACCTCGCGCTCGCGACACCACTGACGGCTCTGATCGGTGACACGACCGAGGCAGACATCGCTCTGGCTCCCAAGAACGAGCTCTCAACGATCTCCGGCACGCTGACGGACGGTGTCACCACGAGTCCAATCCCGAACGCGCACGTCAACCTCTATCTCGACAACAACATCGTCACGACGCTCACCACGGCGACGGACGGAACCTTCTCGATGGCGAACGTCGACCCGTCAGCAGGCACGTGGACGGCTCGCTTCAACGCGCCTGCGTATCGCACAGCGTTCTACGACCAGCGTCCGACGCACTACACCGCTGACGCCATCCCCCTCACCGGTGGTGCGACAACTGACATCTCGAACGTCCTGTGGCGCGAAGCGGACACGGCCACGATCTCGGGGACGATCACCGAGACCGGGAGCGGCAGTCCACTTCCCGGCATGGAGGTCCGAGCGTTCACCGACAACGGCCTGGTCGCCTTCGTGACCACAACCGACAGCGGGGGGTATTACAGCCTCATCCGCCTGATCCCAGGCACGTACAAGATCCGCGCCAGCGACCCCGGCGCAGGTCACGCCGTACGGTGGTGGGACGACGCAGGCTCATTCGCGACGGCCGACCCGATCGGGGTCGTCGCCGACAGCGTCGTCGGAAACGTCGACGTCGCCCTGCTGCCCACGCCGTGACCGCGAAGACGTGCAATGCCCGGGCCGCGTCAGTCGGAGAGGGCACACCAGGGTCAGGCGGGATGTCCGGCCCCGGACGCGGAACGACCCGCCGGACGTACCGGGCGGGTCGCACGTCCATCGGGACGAGTGGAGCTGATGGGATTCGAACCCACGACCTCTTGCATGCCATGCAAGCGCTCTAGCCAACTGAGCTACAGCCCCATGGAGCCGCTCACCATACCAGCGCCCGCGCGCGTGAGCGAAGCGAGAAGCCAACGCCTTTCCGGGCCGCGCGCACCGAACCGTAGGATGCCCGACCATGGCTGAGAGCTACGACGTGCAGGAGGTGGAGGCCCGCTGGCAGGCCTTCTGGCGCGACCACGGCACCTATGACGTCGACAACGACGACCCCCGCCCGCATTACTACGTCCTGTGCATGTACCCGTACCCGTCGGGTGCCGCCCACATGGGGCACGTGCGCAACTACACGTTCGGCGACCTCATCGTCCGGCACCGCACGATGACCGGCCACGCCGTGCTCTCGCCGATGGGCTTCGACAGCTTCGGTCTCCCGGCCGAGAACGCCGCCATCAAGACCGGCCGCCACCCCCGCGAGTTCACCGACGAGCGCATCGACGAGCTGACCAGCTCGATCATGCGCATCGGCGCCGTCTACGACTGGCGGCGGCGCGTCACCAGCCACGACCCTGCCTACATCCGCTGGAACCAGTGGATCTTCACCCGGTTCCTGGCCGCGGGGCTGGCCTACCGCAAGGAGGCGCCCGTCAACTGGTGTCCCGGGTGCCAGACGGTGCTGGCCAACGAGCAGGTGCTGGCCGACGGCACGTGCGAGCGCTCCGGCGACGTGGTGACCAAGCGCGACCTGGAGCAGTGGTTCTTCAACACCACCCGGTACGCCCAGGAGCTGCTCGATGCCATCGACGACCTGGAGTGGCCCGAACGGGTGAAGGTCATGCAGCGCAACTGGATCGGCCGCTCCGAGGGGGCCGAGTTCACCATGGCCGTCGTCGACGAGTCCGGCACGCCGCACGCCGACGGGCACTCGCTGACCGTGTTCACCACCCGTCCCGACACCAGCTTCGGGATGACCTACGCCGTGCTGGCGCCCGAGCATCCGCTGGCGCTCGCCATCACCACCGAGGAACGCCGTGACGAGGTCGAGGCGTTCATCGACCAGGCCCGCAACACCTCCGAGATCGACCGCATGTCGTCGGAGGGGTCCCTCGACAAGCGCGGCGTGTTCACCGGCGCCTACTGCCTGAACCCGTTCACCGGCCGCCCCGTCCCGCTGTACCTGGCCGACTACGTGCTGCTGGGCTACGGCACCGGCGCCATCATGGCGGTGCCGGCCGAGGACCAACGCGACTGGGACTTCGCCGCCGTGCACGGGTTGTCGATCGTGCGCACCATCCAGCCGCCCGACGGGTGGGAGGGCGAGGCGTTCACCGGCGACGGGCCGCACATCAACAGCGAGTGGCTCGACGGGCTGGACAAGCCGGCGGCCATCGCCAAGGCCATCGCCTGGCTCGAGGCCGAGGGCATCGGGCACGGCACCGTCAACTACCGGCTGCGCGACTGGCTGGTGTCCCGCCAGCGGTTCTGGGGCTGTCCGATCCCGGTCGTGTACTGCGACACCTGCGGCGTCGTGCCGGTGCCCGACGACCAGCTGCCGGTGCTGGCGCCCGACGACGTCGAGTTCCTGCCGACCGGCGAGTCGCCGTTGCGCCAGCACGCCGGGTTCCTGCACACCACGTGCCCGACCTGCGCTGGGCCCGCCACCCGCGAGACCGACACGATGGACACCTTCGTCGACTCGTCGTGGTACTTCCTGCGCTTCTGCGACCCCACCAACGCCGAGCTGCCGTTCGCGCCCGAGGCCGCCGCGGCCTGGATGCCCGTCGACCAGTACATCGGCGGCGTCGAGCACGCCATCTTGCACCTGCTCTACGCCCGCTTCTACACCAAGGCGCTGGCCGACCTGGGCGTGGCGCCGGCCGAGCTGCGCGAGCCGTTCAGCCGCCTGTTCACCCAGGGGATGATCCGCCTGGGCGGCGACAAGATGTCCAAGTCCAAGGGCAACCTGGTCGCCCCTGAGGAGATCCTCGACACCGACGGCGCCGACGCCCTGCGCCTGGCGCACCTGTTCGTCGGCCCACCCCAGGACGACGTCGACTGGGAGGGTGTGGGCATCGAAGGGTGCGCCCGCTTCCTGCAGCGCGTCTGGCGCCTGGGCACCGGCCAGGTGGGCACGGTCGTCGACCGGACCGAGACCGACGCCGACATCGCCGTGGTGCGCGCCGTGCACCGGCTGATCGCCAAGGTGTCCGACGACTTCGATCGCTGGTCGTACAACACCGCCGTCGCCGCCTGCATGGAGCTCGTCAACGAGCTGTACCGCTACGCCCAGAGCGACGACGGCGCCCGGACGGAGACGATCGCCTTCGCCGTCGACACGCTCACCCTGTTGCTGGCGCCGATGGCCCCGCACCTCACGGCCGAGCTGTGGTTCCGGCGCCACGACGGCGCCCACGTCCACGAGCAGGCCTGGCCCGTCGCCGACCCGGCGATGGTCGCCCAGGACACGGTCACGATGGTCGTGCAGGTCAACGGCAAGGTCCGCGACCGCCTCGAGGTGCCGGCCGACATCGATGCCGCCGGCGCCGAAGCCCTGGCGCTGGGGTCGGCCAAGGTGCAGGCCAACCTGGACGGACGGTCCCCCCGGAAGGTGATCAGCCGGCCGCCGAACCTGGTGAACATCGTCGCCTGACCACGCTGCGTAACGAACGCGCACCGTCGCCGGTCAGACGCTCTGATGCGCACTCTCACCACCAGAATCGAAAAGGCCACCGAGTTCGGCGGCACCGTGACGTTCATGGCCGGTGACGCGGGGGTCACGCTCCCGTGGTCCCAGCTGCACGACGAGGCCCGGGCGACGGCAGCGGCGCTGCAGGCCCGAGGCGTCTCGCGGGGCGATCACGTCGCCATCCTGGGCCCGACCACCCGTGAGCTCGTGACCCTGATCCAGGGGACCTGGCTCGCCGGCGCCACGATCATGGTGCTGCCGCTGCCGATGCGCCTGGCCTCGATCGAGGCCTTCGTGGCCCA
Source organism: Acidimicrobiales bacterium (assembly GCA_020439175.1). GTDB lineage: Bacteria > Actinomycetota > Acidimicrobiia > Acidimicrobiales > Acidimicrobilacustridaceae > JAGQTE01. Next base: position 4,238 of record JAGQTE010000552.1, read on the forward strand.
GACCCGGGTCCGCATCCGCAAGGGCGACGCCGTGCTGGTGGCGATCGACGACCAGCTGGCCGAGTTCGTGGCGCCGGAGCCGGGCGACCCGCCGATGGTCGGCATCGCCGACCTCGTCGCCGAGGGCGCCCGCCTGGGCGCCGACCGGCTGACCCCCGTCGACGTGGCGCCGGAGGACCTGGCCATCCTGCAGTTCACCAGCGGCTCGACGGCGGAGCCCAAGGGCGTGATGCTGCCGCACCAGACCGTCGTGGCCAACCTCGACGGCGCCGCCGAGGCCGGCGAGATGCAGGACGACGACGTCTTCTGCTCGTGGCTGCCGCTGTACCACGACATGGGGCTCGTCGGCATGCTGACGCTGCCCATGATCACCGGGCGGAGCCTCGTGCTCGGCGCACCGCAGGACTTCCTGGCCAAGCCGTTGCGGTGGATGCAGTGGATCTCGGACAACCGGGGCACGGTCACCGCCGGCCCCAACTTCAGCTGGGTGCTGGCAGCCAAGTCGTTGCGTCGGGCTCAGGACCTCGACCTGTCCTCGCTGCGGATCGCGCTCAACGGCGCCGAGCCGGTGGACAAGACGACGGTGGAGGCGTTCGTCGGCGCCGGCGCACCGTTCGGGTTGCGGCCGGGATGCATCTTCCCCGCCTTCGGCATGGCGGAGCTGGCGATCGCCGGCACCTTCCCCAAGCCGATGCGGGGCCTCGTGACCGACCCGGTGGACCGGCGGGTGCTCGAGACCGAGCGCTTCGCCGCCGCCGGCACGGAGGGTGCGGAGGGCACACGCTCCTTCGCCCTGCTGGGCACCCCGATCCCGGGTCTCGACATGCGCATCGTCGAGCCCGAATCGGGGCGCCCGTGCGCCGAGCGCGAGGTCGGCGAGCTCGAGCTGCGCGGCACGTCGGTCATGTCGGGCTACTACAAGAACCCGGAGGCCACGGCCGCCGTGCTGCGTGACGGCTGGCTGCGCACGGGAGACCTGGCGTACCGCCTCGGCGACGAGCTGGTGCTGTGCGGGCGGATCAAGGACGTGATCATCCTCGGCGGCCGCAACATCTTCCCGGACGACATCGAGAAGGCGGTCGGCACCGTCGACGGCGTCCGGCCGGGGAACGTCATCGCCTTCGGCGCCGAAGGTCGGGGCAAGGAGGCCGTCGCCGTCGCGGCCGAGGTCAAGACCGACGACCTGGAGGCCCTGCGCAAGGCCGTGCACCACGCCGCGCTCGAGGTGTGCGGCGTGCCGCCCCACGACGTGATCCTCGTGGCGCCGGGCACGCTTCCCAAGACCTCGTCGGGCAAGCTCCAGCGGACGCTGTGCAAGACGCAGTACCTCGCCGGCGAGCTCATCCCCGCCGAGGTCGTCCCAGCGACGTGACCTGATCGTTCTGGTGGTGAACTCGCGCCGGAGACGGCGCGGGTTCGCTACCAGAACGCAAGGGCGGGGGTGCGCGCGGCGGTGGTCGGCGGCGTGCCAGCATGACCCGATGCCCGTGCCGCCCCCTCCGCTGACGCGCCGCGCCTTCCTGGTCGGCGGCACGGCGCTGGCCGCGGCGGTGGTGGCCGGCTGCTCGGGCGGCGACGACGGGGCGTCGAGCCCGTCCACGGCGGTGGGTGACCAGGCGGCGCCGACATCGGCCGCCGGCGTCACCGGCGAGGCGGCCGATCCGACCACCGATCCGACCGCCGGCCCGACGAACGACGCGTCGGGCGATGCGTCGACCACGGCGGCGCCGGCCGGGCCGGCCGAATTCGTCGTGCAGGGATCCGGCGACGACGACGTCGTGGCGCTGACGTTCCACACCAACGGCGACCTCGACCTGGCCGACCGGCTGATCTCGACGCTGGCCGAGCGCGACGCCGTCGCCACCAGCTTCATGATCGGTGAGTGGTTGGCCGCCAACCCCTCGATGGCCGACCGCATGGCGGGCACGTTCGAGTTCGCCAACCACACCTGGACCCACCCCACCTTCTCGTCGCTGTCGGCGGCCCAGATGGCCGACGAGATCGGCCGCTGCAAGGAGACGCTCATCGAGCTGACCGGCGGGGCGGGCCGCTTCTTCCGCCCCTCGGGCGTGGACGACGGCACGGTGCCCCCGGCGGCCACCATCCTCGACGTCGCCGGGGAGGCCGGCTACGAGGTGATCCTCGGTTGGGACGTCGAGCCCTACGACTACCGCGACCCGGGCGCGGCGGCGATCGAGCAGGCGGTGCGCCAGCAGGTCGGGCCGGGTTCGGTGATCAGCCTGCACTTCGGGCACCCCGGCACCGTGCAGGCGCTGCCGGCGATCCTCGACCTGCTCGACGAGCGGGGGCTGCGCACCGTGACGGCGTCGGAGCTGCTCGGACGGTGACCGACCCGCCGCTCGACCCGGTCCCGCTCGACCCGGTGCCGCACACCGTCCTGTTCGACCTCGACGGCACGATCGTCGACTCCAAGCCGGGGATCGTCGCCGGCATCCGGGCGGCGTTGGCTGCCGTCGACGCCGATCCCGGCCCCGACCACGACTGGGACAGCTACATCGGCCCGGCGCTGCGCCCGATGCTGGCTGAGCGCCACGACCTGACCGGCGCCGACCTCGACCGGGCGATCGACACCTACCTGACGTCCTACGACACCTCGGGCAAGTACGACCTCACGCCCTACCCCGGGGTGGTGGAGACCCTGGCCGATCTGGCGTCGGGCGGGCGGCAGGTGGCGCTGGCGACGACCAAGCGCCGGTGGCTGGCGGTCGACATCGTCGAGCACGTCGGGGTGGCGCCGCACCTGCACGTCGTGGCCGGCGCCGCGGCCGACGGCACCGGCGGCGACAAGGCCACGTTGATCCGCCACGTCCTCGACCACCTCGGCGTGGACGAGGACGGCCTCGACGGTGTGGCGATGGTGGGGGACCGGCACCACGACATCGTCGGCGCCCGCACGATCGGCGTGACGGCGATCGGCGTGCTGTGGGGCTACGGCAGCGCCGCCGAGCTCACCGACGCCGGGGCGCACCACCTGGTGGCCGACGCCGACGCCCTGCGGAGTGTGCTCGGGCTCAGTCGTCCTTGAGCGCCTCGATGATCGGCAGCCAGGTGTCGGGGTCGGCCTGGTACGGGGCGTAGAACGTCACCCGGTCGATGAGGTCGCCGAAGCGGCCCTTGAGGCCGGCGGCCACCCCGTCGGGCTCGGCGACGACGGCGAAGGTGTCGAGGATCTCGTCGTCGATCAGCTCGCCCATCTCGACCCACTTGCCCTCCTTGGAGAGCCGGTTGAGGTCGTCCTGCAGGTCGCCCCACCCGTGCAGCTCGAGCACGGGCCGGTAGGCCGGCGTCGACCCGTAGAAGGCGATCTGCTGGCGCACACCGGTGGCCGCCTGCGCCATCGCCGCCTCGTCGGCGCCGGTGACGACGAACGCCGGCAGGGAGATCTCGAGGTCGGCGCGGGTGCGACCCGAGGTGGCGAGACCGCGCCCGAGCGCGGGGAGCGTGACCTCGCGCAGGTACTGCTCGGTGGTGAAGCCGTGCGACAGGAAGCCGTCGCACACCTCGCCCGCCACCTCGGTCATGAGCTGGCCGACGCCGGCCAGGAACACCTTCGGGTTGCCGTGGGGGTTCGGGCCGGGGTTGAAGAACGGCGTCATCAGGGTGTGCGTGTAGAAGTCGCCCTGGAAGTCGAGCTTGGTGCCGTCGTTCCAGCAGGCCCAGATGGCGCGCATCGCCAGGATGAACTCGCGCATCCGCGCCGCCGGCGACGACCACGGCATGGAGAACCGCTTGGTGATGTGCGGTTTGATCTGGCTGCCCAACCCGAGGACGAACCGGCCCTGGGTGAACGCCTGCAGGTCCCAACCGATCTGGGCCATCGTCATCGGGTTGCGGCTGAACGCCACGGCGATGGCGGTGCCGAGCTCGATCGTGGACGTGTGTTGGGCGGCGATCAGCAGCGGGAAGAAGGGGTCGTGGCTCGTCTCGGCGGTGAAGATGCCGTCGTAGCCGGCCTCCTCGGATGCCCGAGCGTTCTCGCCGGCGCCGGCGAGGTCGCCTGCGCCGAGTCCGAATCCTCCGTCGACCTTCATGGGTCCCCCCTTGTTCGCGCAGCGTCGCTGCGCCGCATCGGTCGGCCCGCTGTGCGTGGCCGCGTGCCGCCAGCGTCGTGCGGGCGCGCCGCCGGTGAAAGTCCGCGGCGACGTCACGGACGATCCATACGCACGCCGAACGCGGATGTGCCTAGGGTCACAGTTCAGTCGGCATGATGGGTCGCACATGTGGCCTGACATGTCGATCAGGATTGCTGTGCCGGCGACCAGGGGGATGCGGGCACGGTCAGGGGGGATCGAGCGAATGGCCCAACCGATGGGGGCGTCGACGACGTCGCGTGCACCTGTGGGTGCCGTGCCGGCGGACGACACCGAGCGCAGCCGAGAGCCGAGCCGGGACCGCATCCTCGCCGTGGCGCTCGAGGAGTTCGCGGACAAGGGCTTCGACGGCGCGACGACGGCGGAGATCGCTCGCCGCGCCGACGTGACCCAGCCATTGGTGCACTACCACTTCGCCTCGAAGGACGAGCTGTGGCGGGCGGCGTTGCGACCGA